>DLFY01000344.1:13216-14200 GCA_002482415.1 Phycisphaerales bacterium UBA7708 | reverse complement strand
ACGTGGTCAGGCGGGCGTAATTTTCTGCCGAGACGGTGTTTTTCTGGAGGTCCTGAAGCTGGCCTACCAGGATTTCCCGGCCTTTTTCCAGTTCGGTGATCTGGTCATCTTTGGTGCTCAGCTGCTTTCCTTTGGAGAGAAAGCCATACCCGAGGGCCAGAATCACGACCAGTTCGACACCCATCACAACCCAATACATCTTTGCCTTTTTATTACTCGGAACCAATAACGTTGCCATATTTTTATCTCGCTATAGTATATTCATTTACAGTACATGCTGCTACCCGCCGAAGACCTGCACACTTGGTAAGAAACAGAGTATCGCCGGGAAATTTATTATACACGGATTGATTATATCCTATTCTTTTGCTCTATCAACTTAAAATATGATGTGTTTATTGTCCAATATTGCCCTTCTATAGACTGTATATTACATAATTACACCTGACATATCGCGGTATAAATATTGTCAGATAAAGTGATTTGAACTACAATAGCGGCCCATGGAAATCCGTGGAATTATGCGAATTAACACTTTTCAGATGAGGTTATGTATGATTTTAAATCGGGTGAATACGTTCAAGCAGCAATGGCACATCTTTTTATTGGTTTGCCTTTTGGCGGGAGTCGCCGGCGTGATTCTGCCCGGCGGGTGTATGGCGGCACAGGCGGCGACAGCAGCTAAGGCAAAGCATACGTTCACCATCGGTGAGAATGATTTTCTGCTGGACGGCAAGCCGCTGCAGATCCGCTGCGGAGAGATTCATTTTGCGCGGGTGCCGCGGGAATACTGGCCGCACCGGCTGCGTCAGTGCAAGGCGATGGGACTTAACGCCGTGTGTGCGTATCTGTTCTGGAATTATCATGAATGGCAAGAGGGAATCTATAACTGGTCGGGACAGGCGGATGCGGCGGAATTCTGCCGGCTGGCACAGACCGAGGGCTTGTGGGTGGTGCTGCGTCCCGGGCCTTATGCGTGTGCGG
>DLFY01000344.1:12441-13192 GCA_002482415.1 Phycisphaerales bacterium UBA7708 | reverse complement strand
GGTGGCTGCTGAAAGATGACGATATTGCCCTGCGGTCGCGCGACCCGCGATTTGTCACGGCGGCCCAGAAATGGCTCAAGGAAGTCGGACGGGTACTGGGGCCAATGCAGGTGACCGAGGGCGGGCCGATCCTGATGGCACAGGTTGAAAATGAATACGGCTTTTACGGCAAGGATGCGGAGTATATGCGTCAGATGCGGCAGGCGATGCTGGACGGAGGATTTACGATTCCCCTGTTTGCCTGCAACCCGCCGTATGCCCTCCAGAATGGGCATGTGCCGGATTTGTTTCAGGTGGTCAACTTCGGCAGCGATCCGGAAAATGGATTCAAGGCGCTGCGAAAGATTCAGCCGACCGGGCCGCTGATGTGCGGGGAATTTTATCCCGGCTGGTTTGATACGTGGGGTTATCCGCATCACAAAGGCGACACGGCCAAGTACATCCGCGACCTGAAATACATGCTGGAAAACAATGCCTCGTTCAGCATTTATATGGCGCATGGCGGGACAACGTTTGGATTGTGGGCAGGCAACGACCGCCCCTTCAAGCCGGACACGAGCAGTTATGATTACGATGCGCCGATCAGCGAGGCGGGGTGGATTGGCGATAAATTCAATCAGACCCGGGAACTGATGGCCAAATACCTGCTGCCCGGAGAAAGCATCCCCGAGCCGGCACCGGCCAATCCGGTGATTGCGATTCCGGCCTTTGCTCTGACAGAGACGGCGGGGATTTTCGACAACCTGCCCGG
>DLFY01000344.1:4649-12418 GCA_002482415.1 Phycisphaerales bacterium UBA7708 | reverse complement strand
CAGAGCCGCGGGTGCATTCTCTATCGGACGATGATTCCGGCCGGGCCGGAGGCGATACTGAAGGTCGGCAAGGCCAATGATTTTGCCTGGGTGTTTGTCGATGGCAGGCAGGTCGGGATTATGGATACGCGGTATAACCGCTATACCGTGAAACTGCCGGCACGAACCGCTCCGGCTCAACTGGATATTCTGGTGGAGGCGATGGGACGGATCAACTTTGGCCCGGAGATGCACAACCGCAAGGGGCTGCATGGGCCGGTGGAAATTACAGCAGGTCAGGCCGCTATTACCCCCGGTCAGTGGAGCATCTATTGTCTGGACCTGAGCGATGCGATGGTGGCGGGATTGACGTGGAAGTCGGGCAAGGCGAATGGGCCTGCTTTCTGGCGCGGGACGTTTACGCTCGACAAGACGGGCGACACCTTCCTCGATGTAAGCTCATGGGGCAAGGGCGTCGTGTGGATTAATGGCCATTGCATGGGGCGGTTCTGGAATATCGGGCCGACGCAGACGATGTATGTGCCCGGGCCGTGGCTGAAAACGGGTAAAAACGAGGTGATTGTGCTGGATATGCTGGGGCCGCAGGAGGCAACGCTGGCAGGCGTGACGGTGCCGGTGCTGGATAAGCTGCGGCCGGAGCTGGACTTCAGCAGCAAGAAGACCGAGTACGCCGTCAAGCTAAATCTGGAGGCCAGCAAGCCCGTGCACAGCGGCACGTTCACCGACGGCGTCAATGCTCAGGATGTGATGTTTACAAAGCCGGCGACCGGGCGGCAGTTCTGTTTCGAGTCACTCAGTGCCCTGGACGGCAAGGCTTATGCGGCGATCGCGGAGCTGGATTTGATGACCCCGGACGGCAAGCCGATTGCACACACCAACTGGACGATTGCCTATGTGGACAGCGAGGAAGTGATCGCCGAAGACGGTTCGGCCATGAACGCCATCAACGGTCAGACGGCGGACTTCTGGCACACGGAATGGAAGAACGCACAGCCGGGCCATCCGCATCGATTGATTATCGATCTGGGCGGTTCGACGGCTGTCGGCGGATTCCGCTACACACCGCGTCAGGGCGACGCCAATGTCGGTGGACGCATCAAGGCTTATAATGTCTATGTCGGCGATACGCTGGTGAAATAAGGTTCAGATGGCCTTTATTTACGCATGATGGCGGCAACCAGTTCGCCGGAGAGGTTGGCCTGGGCCTGTGTTGCCATGGCGGCTTCGGCCAGGATTTTCACCGCGGTCAGAGTGGCTGTTTCCTGAGCCACGTCCACATCCGTAATGCGGGACTCTGCGGCCATGAGATTTTCGATCTGGATTTCGAGGGTCTGGCTGGCCAGTTCCATTTCATTCATGGACGCACCCAATCCGCCCCGCAAGGCGGCAAGCTGGCTGAGCGCCTGATCCACCCCTTCCGCCGCCGACAGGGTGGTGTCACTCAGGTCCCCGGAGACTGCGGCAATGGCCTGCGTCTGAATGGCAAGCATATTGCCGAAGCCGATGGACAGTTGGATGGACTTGCCGTCGGCGAACAGCTTGATGCCGTTGAATTCGGTCGTTTCGGCGATGCGGGCGTTTTCGGCGGCCAGTTGGTCGAATTCCCGCTGGATGAGCTGCTGCTGTTGTTCCGACAGGATGCCGCCGGCGGATTGTATCGAAAGTTCTTTCATGCGAATCAGATTTTCGCCAATAACCGAGGCGGCACCGTCGGCGGTCTGAATCATGCTGACGCCGTCGCTGAGATTGCGAAGGGCCTGGATGGACTCAACCCCGTAGCCGTGGAGCTGCTCGCCGAGGACCAGCCCGGCGGCGTCATCGGCGGCGGAGTTAATGCGCTGCCCGGATGACAATCCCTCAAACCGCGTGCTCAATGTCGCATAGGCGCCGGAAATCGCATCGGTACTGCTTGTCGAAAAATCGCTTGTTCCCATAATATCCCCCGTTTTGCAAAGACAGTCTCACATTACCTTAGATCCCCATATTGGAAAAGATAAGAAATGTTTTGGGACTGGGGGTGAAAAATAAAAGAAAAATACAGGCATTTAGCGATCTAATACTTAATAAGGCGGCAAGAGACGCCGTAATCCATGACTGAGCACAATCAGGAGAAAAATGATATTTCGAATTGGAATTGCCGGAATACAATAGCCTGGCACCAAAACAGATTCCCCCGCAATAGTCTGATCCAAAGCCGCTGCCAGATGGGTCATCCATTTTACAGAGCGGGGCCATTCCCAAATACCTTGTATCCACGCTGCTGGAATACCTTCTACGCCCACACCGGCACCGATAATGCCCCCTAAAATTGCCGCCGTCGTATCCGTATCACCCCCTGCAGCAATCATCTCCTGTATCCCCGCTGCAAAATCCTGCTGATGTCGAAGCCACACCTGAATGACACACGGGACTGTATGAAAAATATAACCCGAGATGCCTTTGGTGCAGCCAATTGTTTTGGCAAATTCTGATACCGGCTCACTAGATGCGGCAGATTGGCAGGCCCCAACAAGAAGTGCGATGAATTCTTCGGCGGGTTCCTCTTTAAGCGATTCCTGAACGACAGATAAAAACTCCTGCGGTGTAATCGGCTTTTGCCCGGTACTGATGGAAGCTGCCAGAGCTGCACATAACGCACCCCAATACGCCTTCGGGTCGGAATGTGTCATGCGAGTGGAACGTTTCACAAATTCTTTCATCCGTTCCGGATGTCCTGCAAACACAACGCCCAAAAGCGGACTTCGCATTGCGGGTCCATTACCGGCGGAAAAGACACCGCTTTTATCCGGGGCAAACCCCAGCCCAATCTTCAAAATAGCCTGTGCCGTCGCCTTTCCCACTCCGGCCGGAACCGACGCCAGCCACCATTTCAGCGACCGGGCAAGAGATTGCTCAAATTGGATGGGGTCAAGCCGGGATTCAATCAAGGCCCTGACCACAAAGCAGGCGTGTTCCGTATCGTCGGAAACCATCCCCCGCCCGAAGATAAACCGATGATGGTCCGGGGGGCCAAAAAGCCTTGCCGCCCTGCGTGAGCGAAGTCCTTCATAAGGAAGACCGAGGCTATCGCCCACCGCAGTGCCGAGAAGACAACCGAGAAGAGATTGCCGGATCATTTTATTTTCCAATTCAGCACCAGACTTCTAATTTAATAAATTATACCAACAAAATAGAAACACCAATTACTGCGCCAACCTAAAAATCACAGCCATCAAAAACATGACTGCAATATAACCTATCGCAATCAGCACATACAATCCTATTTTTCTCCAAACAAAAGGCTGGGGCATCGCCTGAATTTGGGCAGGCACGGCATCAAGCGATGCAAACACCTGATCAATTCTGTCAAACAGCGTTGAAGCGGTCAGCATATTGAGCCCAAGGAATAAATGGCCGAAAACAAACCAGAATGCAAACAGGTGATATGTCCCCACGCCCGAGAGCAATAAAAGAAGCAAAGGAAGCCACACAAATAAAAATCCAACCCATACCGGAGGCATTAATCTGATATTGACACAGCATTCGTTTTCATTTTTGTCCTTTAAGAATCCCTCAATAACAATACCTCGACTCGTGGGAGCCAGGGTAAAATAATTGGAGTTTTTATGTGCATGAAAACGATATTGCAGCAGAAAGAAATAGAACTCTCCCTTGCATTCATGATTAATGACTGTGTCCAATCGGTCTAACAATTCATCCGCCTTCAGCGGTACAACATAAGAGCGAACCTTGTTGAATTGCATACATGCCCCTTACTTATTATTCATACCAATCCGTATATCTTGCCTATCTAATTTCTAACAATAACTAACCATCCCATCTATTCTGTACCCTCTTGAACTTGATTACCTTTTCTGGGAATTAGAATTGCGGGATAAATCATTGCATCATCTTGGTACATTATTTTTGGTTGAAGAATATTCAGTTCGGGATAACGCCTGGCATATTCTTCTCTAACAAATTCTTCATATAGGCAAGATTCTTCATATCCATCAGCATTAATTATAAGGCTTGAAAAACCATTAATGTAATGATCACACGGGAGCGAATGATTCAAAGCCACTCCAAATAGAACACCCCAGTGAAAACGATATTTTGTTGAAAATGCAAAATAGCCTTTAGGGTCTGTCTTTGTTTTTCGAGAACCCCCATCCGGATAATAAATGTTAATCGAAGCGTTTTCGATGGGCTGTTTGGTCGTCTCATCAACCACAATCCCTCGTATCGCTGAGCAGGTTTTCTTAACATGAGGGAATGGAATGATGCAGCCGCTGCAAAATAGGACAAAAACAACCGAGAGACAAAATACATCTGTCCATTTGAATTTTATCATTTTGCATTCTCCTTCTATAATCGTCACTGCAATTCAATTGAGTTGGATCATATTGCATTTATCTGTAATTGAATTCATTCAGAAATAGAAAAGCCCCATCCGATGGTATTCGGACAGGGCTTTGGGTGGCTTAATTATCAATCGTCTTGCCTTCGATGATTTTCCACGGCAGGCCGTAGAGGTTCAGGTCGGCCATGAACGGGTCGGGGTCGAACTGTTCCATATTAAAGACGCCCTTGCCCTTCCACTTGCCTTCGAGGATCATCTTGGCACCGATCATCGCGGGCACGCCGGTCGTATAGGACACAGCCTGGGCCTTGACTTCCTTATAGCATTCGGCATGGTCGCAGACGTTGTAAATCATCATCTGCTTGCGTTTGCCGTCTTTGACGCCGTCGAAGATCACACCGATGGAAGTCTTGCCTTTATAATTGACGCCCAGCGAGCCGGGGTCGGGCAGGACGGCCTTGAGGAACTGCAGCGGGACAATCTTGTGGCCTTCGTAGTCCACCGGGTCGATTCGGGTCATGCCGACATTCTGCAGCACGCGCAGGTGCGTCAGGTACTGCTCGCCGAAGGTCATCCAGAAGCGAATCCGCTTGAGGCCCTTGATATATTTGGTCAGCGATTCCAGTTCTTCATGGAACAGCAGATACGACGCCTTCGGGCCGACCTCGGGGTAATTGATATCCTTGCGCATGCTCATCGGGTCGATTTCCACCCATTGGCCGTTTTCCCAGTATCTGCCCTTCTGGGTGATTTCGCGGATGTTGATTTCCGGATTGAAATTGGTCGCAAACGGATGGCCATGATCGCCGGCGTTGCAATCGACGATATCCACGTAGTTGATTTCGTCGTAATAATGCTTCATCGCATAGGCACAATAGACATTGGTCACGCCGGGGTCAAAGCCGCTGCCCAGCAGGGCCATGATGCCTTTGTCTTTATAGCGGTCATGGTAGTTCCACTGGTAGCTGTATTCGAATTTGGCCACGTCTTTGGGCTCATAATTGGCCGTGTCGAGATAATCAACCCCTGCCTCGAGGCAGCCGTCCATAATCGGCAAATCCTGATACGGCAGGGCGACATTGACCACCAGTTGGGGCTTGTGTTTGCGAACCAGGGCCGCGACCTGTTTGGCATCGTCGGCATCGACCTGTTCGACCGTAATGGGCCGTTTCAGGCTTGCGGCGATATCCTGACATTTTTTGATCGTCCGGCTGGCCAGCACAATTTCCGAAAATACCCCCGGCAACTGGGCACATTTCTGGACGACGACATTGCCGACGCCGCCGGCGCCGATAATCAGAACCTTACTCAATTCCGGCTCTCCTTACTCTACAATGGTTAATAATCCGTTCTCTCTGAGACCAGAGTATAGCATTTTCAGTACTAAAATCCAGTTAAACTGACACCTGAAGGCGGGCAATTTTTCCAAAATAATCAAATATGCCGTAAATACTTTATTTTATAATCGATTATCTCTTTTGCCCGCCCTGCCGATAACAGAGACATGCTCTGTTTTTCCCGAACAACTCGAACCTTATTTTTCGAAGCAAGCAGGGATTTCCCTGTTTTCTTTTTAGGATTCATTTGGTAGATTTTATCTTTTGACAGACGACAGGAATTGACAAAACCGATATTCTCAGGTTTCAGGAGGCCCAATAGTATGGAGCATGTATCGATTCAGCCGTCAGGAAGCATCGGTCGGCATTTTATCCCCGCCGAGTATCTGCCCGCAGGTCAGGACGAATATTACCTTCGCAACAGCCAAATCAGCCAGCCCGCGCCGCAATGGCGGCATCTGCGTGCTGATGAGCTGGAACGGCTGGTGATGAACAGCAATACGTCCGATAACTGGGACGAGATATTTGTCACCGACGAATTTGATCCAAAGCTGGTCAAGAATACGGACTTTTTCGGTCTGGTACGCATCGGTCGTCTGCGAAATGTCATCCTGCAGCACCACGACCTGCAAATCCCGGCCGGCATCAATAACAGCCGGATTGTGGCATGCGATATCGGTGATGATGTGGCGATACATAACGTGTCGTATATGGCTCATTATATCATCGGCAGCCGCTGTATCCTGACGAATATTGATGAGATGCACACCACCAATTATGCCAAGTTCGGCAATGGTATCGTCAAGGAAGGCGAGCCGGAAAAGGTGCGGGTGTGGATGGATGTCATGAACGAAACCGGATGCCGGCAGGTGCTGCCGTTTGACGGAATGATAACCGCCGACGCATATCTATGGGCCAAGTATCGGGATGACAAGGCGCTGCTGGAAAAACTCAAAGACATCACACAAAAACGATTTNNGCACGCCGGGGTTATTACGGCGTCATCGGCGACCAGTGTGTGATTAAGAATTCACGTATTCTCAAGGATGTCAAAGTCGGCACGCATTGCTATATCAAGGGCGCCAACAAGCTCAAGAACCTGACAATCAACTCATCGCCGCAGGAACAGACCCAGATCGGCGAAGGCGTGGAACTGGTCAACGGCGTCGTCGGGTATGGCTGCCATATTTTCTACGGCTGCAAGGCGGTACGATTTGTGCTGGGCAACAATTCGAACCTCAAATACGGGGCGCGCCTGATTAATTCCTTCCTCGGTGACAACTCCACGATTTCCTGCTGCGAGGTGCTCAACAACCTCATCTTCCCGGCCCACGAGCAGCATCATAATAATTCCTTCCTGATTGCCGCGGTGGTGATGGGCCAGAGCAATATGGCCGCCGGGGCCACGGTGGGATCGAACCACAACAGCCGCGCTAACGACAATGAAGTACAGGCGGGCCGCGGATTCTGGCCGGGGCTGTGCACCAGCCTCAAACACTCCAGCCGCTTTGCATCCTTTGTGCTGCTGGCTAAGGGGGACTACCCTGCCGAGTTGAATATCCCCCTGCCGTTTTCCCTGCTGAATAACAATACCTCCAGGGACCAACTGGAAGTCATTCCTGCGTTCTGGTGGCTGTTTAATATGTATGCCCTGGCGCGGAATTCCTCGAAATTCCAGAGCCGCGATAAACGCATTCATAAAATCCAGCATATCGAGTTCGAGACGCTGGCACCGGATACCGCCGAAGAACTGATTGCGGGCCGGGCGCTGCTGGAACGGTGGACGGGCAAGGCCGCTCTGATTCGGTCGGGTCAATACACCAAAGATGTGTCCCCAGAGCAATTGGCCAAAGCCGGCAGGGAATTATTGAACGGGCCGCAGAAGGCGGTGGATGAACTGGAAATCTGCGGCGAAAAGATGGAAAAATCCCGCCGCAAGGCCGTCATTGGCAAGGCGTATGAAGGCTATCATGCCTACGGCGACATGCTGATGTATTATACGGTCAAGGCACTGGTTGCTTACCTGCAGGCCAGTCCGCAGGCTGATTTTGCCGCGATGCGCGATGTACTGAAAAATTCCGGACGGCAGA
>DLFY01000344.1:0-4641 GCA_002482415.1 Phycisphaerales bacterium UBA7708 | reverse complement strand
GCTTGTCGCGGCCGATGATGTGGATACGCTTCGCAGGGATATCGCTTCCGGCCAACTGGCGACCTGGGATGCCATCCACCAGCGATATGACCAATTATGGGAAGCCTACCCCATGCAGAAATACAAGCACGCCTTTGCCGTACTGTGCGAACTGCTGGGAGGCAGCGACTTAACCAAAGACCTGTGGATACAGGCACTCGGCAGGACGGCCCGGATTCAGGATTTTGTCTGCGAGCAGGTCTATCAATCCCGGCAGAAAGATTACGACAATCCGTTCCGGCAGGCCACGTTCCGAAATACCGAGGAAATGATCGCCGCCATCGGCACCATCGAGGATAACAGCTTTGTCAAACAGGTACGCATGGAAACTGAGCAGTTCAAGCAGACTCTCGAAGAGATTGCCCGGCGAGGATAAACGGCAATCCATGAAGAATACCAAATTTTGAATAAGGAGTATCTATGAATCTGCAAGATCCGAGGTACGCAAAACACGCGCTGGTTCAGGAGATGATGGAGACGGTGCGGGTCGTAAAAAACTTCAATCCCAGCCAGACACGGGAGGTTGCCGGGCGGATTCACTCGGTCGGCAGGCTGCTGCTGACCGGTGAAGGCTCCAGCCGGATCTTTCCGGCCAAAAACACCATTCGCAAATCGCTCAAATGGGGGCTGGGACTGAATATCTTCACCGACGGCTCGCGCCAGGCCGCACAATACGACCTGGCCAAATTCGCCGTCTTCTGTGCCTCCAATTCCGGGCGCACCAAGGAAGTGGTTCTGCTGGCCAAGAAGCTCAGGGAAATCCACAATGACAACCGGTTTGGCCTGAGCGCCAATGCAGGCACCCTGCTGGAAGAAGCCTGCGCCCAGACTTTTGTCTTGACCTGCGGCTGGGAACAGGCCGTGGCGGCAACCAAAAGCGTTATCGAACAGGCTCTGTTTTATGAATCCATCATCCGCCACATCTCCGGCACGATTTCAGGCTTAGGGTGTGCGGAACTGGCCGGCAAGATTGAAACCGCCCTGACGATGGCCATTCCCGGCGATATCACCGCGGCTGCCGTGAAAGCCCCGACGATTTATTTTGCCGGGTACAATGACGGCGTCGCCGAAGAACTGACGCTCAAAACAAACGAAATCACCCGCAAGAAATCCGATTTCCTCGAAGGCACCTATGCCGTCCACGGGATTGAAGAAGTCATGGACCCCAGCGACATCGTATTTGTGGTGGATCCCATCGACGAAGAAATGGATAAATTCCAGGAGGTGCTGGTCAAGGGTGTCGGGCTGAAGGTCATCGCCATCGCCAATCGCGAAACCCCATTCCCCACCATCCGCGTTCCTGATGCGGGCGAAATGACACCGTATATTTACCTGAGCGCCGGGTGGAATCTGCTGACTGAAATCGGTCTGGCCTCGGGCATCAATCTTGATAAACCCCAGCGGGCACGCAAAGTCGGCAACGAACTCATCGTGTCGTAGAAGCCCAGCCGCAAATATGACATTCAACACCTGGGACTGTAAACGTATCGCTCAACAGACGCGATTACAGTTCCAGGTTTTTTAATGCCGTCACTTTGGCAAATCCATACGCAAGCGCCGCCATAAATGCAGCATGCACCCTGGCTGCTTCCACAGCAACGCCGTTGAATTCCAGATTGCGCGTGGCACAGGCGTCTTCAACCACCGTACAATGATAACTCAGATCAAACGCCGCACGCACCGTGGTATCGATACACATGTGACTCATGGCCCCGCAGATAATCAGTTCCCTGACGCCCAGAGATTGCAATTTTTCATGAAGCGATGTCGCCCGAAAGCTGTTGGCATAATTTTTCTGAATCACCATCTCTCCCGGCTGCGGAGTCACTGAAGCGTGAATATGAACGCCGTCGGTGCCGTAATGAAATGCAGGAGCACCCGGCCGGACGGAGATATGCTGGATATGAATAATCGGAATCCCTTTCTGCCGGCACATCGTTAGAAGTTGTCCGGCATTGCTCGCCATCCGTTGTGCATCAGCCAGCTCCATCTTACCGCCGGGAAAATAATCATTTTGGATATCTACCAGCAACAATGCCTTTGCCATGTCACATTCTCCTGAAAAAAGAGCTTTTCTCTATTCAACCTACTCCATGGAAACACAAAAATCCAGAGAAACCTGACAAAAAAAGCCTGATAATCGACAAATAGCGGAATTGACAATGGCACATAAACCTGCAATATAGGCAAGGATTGAAAGGACATAAATCAATGGACATTTTCGAAGCTATCAAAAAACGGTATTCCTGTCGGGCCTATCAGGATAAGCCCGTCGAGGAAGAAAAACTGAATGCGATATTGAACGCAGCCAGACTGGCTCCTTCGGCCCGCAATTTCCAGGATTGGCGGTTTGTGGTGGTCACCGATGCAAACACTCGCAAAAGTTTGGTTCCTGCCTGCAATAACCAGGCTTTTATCGGACAAGCCCCCATCGTTCTTGCCTGCTGCAGCACGACGCAATACCTGATGCGGTGCAGTCAACCGGCTGGTCCGATTGACGTTGCGATTGCTATGGAACACATCGCTCTGGCCGCGACCAGCCTCGGATTGGCAACCTGCTGGGTCGGGTCCTTTTACCCGGACCAGATTCGCAATATCCTGCAAATTCCGACCCACATTGGCGTCATTGAACTGATGACGCTCGGCTGCCCCGCCGATCAACCAAACGAACCCAAACGGCTCGCCCTCGACCAGATTGTTTGCCGGGAAAGGTGGACTTTTTAGCCTTTTTGGCACGACGGGGGCAATTTTCAGTTGAAAGTCAGGCTGGTTTCGCTACAATGGCTGGCCTGTCTGCCGGATTCGTCCGACCAGTCGGGGCTGTCGTATAATGGGAGTACGCCGCGGTCGCATCGCGGAGATGAGAGTTCGATTCTCTCCAGCTCCACTTCCGAAGTAATACTTGGTAAGGCACAGGGATAACCCGCCGGATAAACAACTGTGTTCGTGTGATACAATTTCCCTGAAGCGGTCGCCTTTAGCCCCTTTCGGGCGGTTAGCTCAGCTGGTTAGAGCGCCTGCCTTACAAGCAGGAGGTCACAGGTCCGAATCCTGTACCGCCCAGTCTAAAAACCTCATTATTCATAGTAATAGTGAGGTTTTTTGCTTTTATCTCTACTCCATTTATCCCCTTTTTTCTGTTTTGTGCACACCGTGCGCGCTTCTCATCTGTCTTTTAAGTGAGTTGCAGATGGGGAGGAAGTGGAGGAAACATTTGTTATATTACAAATGAATATTTCTGAGTACGACACAAGTAAGACCATTGATGGTAGACTTTTTCTTTTAAATGCCCCATAATATGCTTTTATTAGAGTGATAAAGTATATGTACGTCTGGGGATCACCAGAAAATACTCGTAGAACAAAATGAAGCATTGACAGCATAAAAAGATGTAAAAGATTTGTTTGACTTATTTTACTATTTTAGTAAAATATAGTTGACGGCTTTGACGATATTAGTAAAATGGCTGGAGCTTTAATGGAATGGGACTTTACAAGCAGGGATTTGGCTGAACTATACGAAACAGGTAAATCGAGAAAATATAAGGGTTTACCACCAAGTGTTGCCAAAAAATTCATAGCTAGAATAAGTCAAATTGAGGCAGCAGAATCGATTTACGACTTATGGAAAACAGGCTCTTTACAATTCAAGAAACTGCAAGGCGAAAATAATCTATACTCTATGCGAGTGGACTTACACTGGCGACTGGAAATTGAAATCGATTGGAAGGACGAGAAGCAGACATGTGGCTGCTTTAAGGTAAAAGATCTATCCAATCATTACGGAGACTAAGGGATGGTTGCAAAATACAAACCTTTTATAAATATCGGGCCAGGGTTCATGATTGAAGAAGAGCTTGAAAGCCGTGGCTGGTCAAAAGGCGATCTTGCAACAATAACAGGGATTAATTCTGCACAGATTAGCCAAATTATTCATGATAAAAGACCTATCACTTTAGATACCGCAAAATTACTGGGCAAAGCTTTCGGCCAATCTACCCAGTACTGGTTTAATCTTTATACAAATTATATACTAAGACAGGAAGAATCTACTCAGGCAGAAACTGAGGCTGAAATTAAAGCTAATATTCTTACTCATATGCCAATTGCAGATATGGTCAAAAAACACTGGATTCCAAAATGGAATGGTAATGTTGCCAGACTTGTCAAAGCAGTAAAAGACTTTTGGGGAATGGAAAAGTTAGATTTTTCATTTATGGATAAACAACCCGATCTCGCATTTCGTAATTCTGATGCTTATGAAAAATATAATCTTTATTATGCCTTGACTTGGTATCAGATGGCAAAAAAATGTGCCGCAAAATATAAAATGTCTCATTATGACCCAAAAAGACTTCAGGTATTAGCTAAAAGTATGGTTGATTTCTCTTGTCAAAAAAGTGGGGTTGCCTTATTTATAAATAAACTGAATAAAGTCGGTGTTAAATTTTTCATATTACCCCATTTAGAAAAAACCTATACGGATGGAGCTTCTTTTTGGGATGGAGATAATCCTGTTATAGTATGGACAGCAAGATATAAAAGAGAAGACAATTTTTGGTTTACCGTTGCCCACGAAATTGCTCATGTCCTTTTGCATCTC
>DLFY01000198.1 GCA_002482415.1 Phycisphaerales bacterium UBA7708 | reverse complement strand
AAGGGCTGGATTATTGAAAACAATAACATTTGCTACTCGACCTGTGTGGGAATTACACTTGGCAAATACGGGGATGAGTTTGATAATACAGTAAGCACTGCCGAAGGATATGTCGAAACCATCCAGCGTGCCCTCCAGAATGGCTGGAACAAGGAAACCATCGGCGGCCACATGGTACGAAATAATACCATTTCTCATTGTGAGCAGGGCGGAATTATCGGCAGTCTTGGAGCCGTTTTCAGCACCATCACCCAGAATGTTATTCATGATATTCATGTACGAGGTCTGTTTTCAGGCTTTGAGATGGCTGGCATCAAGATTCACGGCGCCATCGATATGGAAATCAGCCGGAATCACATTTACCGTTCATGCCGGGGTATCTGGCTGGACTGGATGGCGCAGGGAACGCGGGTGACCGGTAATTTGCTGCACGATAATGGCCTTGAGGATTTTTACCCGGAAGTCAATCACGGTCCGTTTGTGGTGGATAACAATCTGTTCTTGTCTCGAACGGCTTTGCGGGATTGGTCGCAGGGCGGTGCTTATGCACACAATCTGTTTGCGGGCCGTATGACGGCAAGCAGGGTGCAGAATCGGGAAACGCCGTTTCATAAGGCCCATTCCACTGAAATTGCCGGTATGAAGGATATTCAATGCGGGGACAACCGGTTTTACTACAACATCTTTGTGGGAGGGGAGGGGTTGGCTCCGTATGACAAAGCGGTGCTGCCTGTGCACATGGCCGGTAATGTATTTCTTCATGGAGCAATGCCTTCCGTACATGAGAAGAATGCGCTGGTGAAGTCCGATTATGACCCCGGCCTGGAACTGATTCAGGATGGCCAAACGGTGATGTTGACCCTTTCATTCACGCCGCCGATACTTGATCTGTGTACACGAAAGGACCNNAAGGACATGACCGATCAGACCGATTCAGCGATGAATCAGGTGAACACGCGATTATTAGGCAAGACGGTTATTTCTGAGCTTGCATTTTTGAACTGTGACGGCAGTGAGTTGAACATTGATACGGATTATTTTGGCCAAAAGCGCGACCAAACCAATCCCTGTGCGGGGCCTTTCGAAAAACTTACGAATGGGAATATGACACTGCAAGTCTGGGAATAAGCTGAAATACCCATTTCTGGTCATGTCCGGTCAAAAGAGAAAGGTTTGCAAAAAGAGGATTTTATGAAACAGCTTCAAATGAAAACCCGCTCGAAAACACCCAATGAAACAGTATCCGGCGGCGAAGCAATAACGTCCCGGCAGCGGTTGTGCAGGACGCTCAATCATCAGCCGGTGGATCGTGTCTGCGTGGATTTTGGCGCAACCCATGTGACCGGAATTTCCGCCAGTATCCTCGCAAAGCTGCGATATGCGGTGCTGGGAGAAAAAGAGTATCGTGTCAAGATTGTTGATCCTTTTCAAATGCTTGGTGAAGTGGATGAAGCCCTTATGGATGCGCTGGGGATTGATGTCATGGGCGTATTGGGGCCCAGGACGATGTTTGGATTCGAAAATAAGGACTGGAAACCCTTTACCCTGTTCGACGGGACAGAAGTCCTGGTGGCGGGTGATTTTAATGTGACACCAGACGGTCATGGCGGCTGGTTTCTGCATCCCGGGGGGGATATTTCAGCCGCCCCCAGCGGACACATGCCCCAGGGCGGTTTTTATTTTGATGCGATCTGCCGGCAGGAACCGATTGATGAAAATCACCTGGATCCGGCAGAGAATCTGGTCGAGTTCGGCATCCTCAGTCAGACGGATGTGCAGCATTACAGTGCACAGGCAGAAAAGGCGGCCCGTTGCGGCAAGGGCGCTATTCTCAGTGCCCCCGGTACTGCCTTTGGCGACATCGCCCTGGTGCCGGCCATGTGGCTCAAGCGGACGCCGGGAATTCGCGAGATTGAAGAATGGTATGTATCCACGGCGGCCCGGCGTGATTATGTCTATACCGTGTTTGAGCGTCAATGCGAGATTGCTTTGAAGAATCTGGCCCTGCTGGCAGAAACGCTGGGGGATCGGGTTCAGGCGGTATTTACGACCGGAACGGATTTCGGCATGCAGACAGGATTGTTCATTTCCCCCCAGGCTTATCGTGATTTATATAAACCGTTTCATAAAGTGATTAATGAATTCATTCATCGGCATACGAGCTGGAAAATTTTCATTCATTCCTGCGGAGCGGTCAGGGCATTAATTCCNNGGTTTTGACATTCTCAATCCCGTGCAATGTTCAGCCGCGGGAATGAATCCGCAGGAGTTGAAAGATTCTTTTGGCCGGGATATTGTATTCTGGGGCGGCGGTGTCGATACGCAAAAGACATTGCCTTTTGGCACGCCGCAGGAGGTTTATGACCAGGTCCGTCGACGCATCGAAATATTTAACACCCCGACTGGCATGGTTTTTAATGCGATCCATAATATTCAGGCCCAGACCCCCCTCGAAAATGTACTTGCAATGTTCCGTGCGGTCCGGGATAGTACAGGCAGCTATTGATTAAATCAGGGAGAATCCATGATAAAAAGACAGGGAAGTGTTGGTTTTCTTGTTGGTGTGTGCGGTGTCGCAGCACTTGGGGGATTACTGTTTGGTTATGATACCGGCGTGATCAATGGGTCGATTCGATTTGTGCAGCTTCGATATGAATTATCCGGAACCATGAAGGGGTTTGCAGCCTCCAGTGCGCTGATTGCCTGCATCTTTGGAGCAGCTTTGGCCGGGCTGCTGAGCGACCGATTCGGCCGCAAAAACGTACTGATCATTTCGGCTGTTCTGTTTTTGATCTCCGCTATCGGCACTGCAATCCCGCGTAATGTGATGGAGTTTATTGTCTATCGTTTTATTGGTGGTCTGGGGGTTGGTGCGGCCTCAATGACGTCACCGATGTATATTGCCGAAATATCTCCAGCCCGGATTCGCGGACGCATGGTTTCTGTCAATCAGTTTGCCATTGTTTTCGGGATGCTGCTGGTCTATTTTGTGAATTATTTTATTGCCGGCCTGGGAGATGAGGTCTGGAATACGACAGTGGGATGGCGCTGGATG
Organism: Phycisphaerales bacterium UBA7708; assembly: GCA_002482415.1. Lineage (GTDB taxonomy): Bacteria > Planctomycetota > Phycisphaerae > Sedimentisphaerales > Anaerohalosphaeraceae > Anaeroglomus. The sequence continues at coordinate 5,129 of DLFY01000198.1, read as the reverse complement.
TTTGGTTCGGAGGCAATTCCGGCTGTTCTGTTCCTAATCCTGCTGTTCTTTGTACCAGAAACGCCTCGCTGGCTGTGCAAGAAAAATCGCCGCGGAGATGCACTGGATGTGCTGACAAAAGTAGATGGTGCCGACTATGCTGCCGCGGAACTGGAGATTATGGATCAGATGATATCGCATGAAAGTGCCTCCTTGACACAACTGTTCAGGCCGGGCTTGCGGATCGTATTGTGGATCGGGATTGTCCTGGCTGTACTTCAGCAGGTGACCGGGATTAATGTCTTTTTATATTTTGGCAGCGAAATCTTTGAAACGCTTGGCGGTACTACGATAGATGCCGCATTGCTGCAGCAGGTGATTGTCGGCGCGGTAAATCTGATTTTTACATTACTGGCTATTTGGACTGTGGACCGACTGGGCCGCAGACCGCTGATGATTCTGGGGGCCGCAGGAATGGGGATTTCACTGTTTGGCATGGGATTGGCAGGTTATTTTCAGAGCATGGGGACCTGGCTGTTGATTTTTGTCCTTGGTTATATTGCCTGTTTTGCATTATCCGTCGGGCCGGTTACATGGGTGATTTTGTCGGAAATATTTCCAACCAAAATTCGCGGTCGCGCCATGGGCATTGCCACAATCTGTTTGTGGCTGGCCAATAGCATTGTATCGCAGACTTTTCCAATGATGGATGAGAATCCCTGGCTGGTTGAAACATTTCATCATTCATTTCCCTTCTGGATTTATGGTTCTCTGTGTGTGGTTCTGCTGTTGTTTGTGTGGAAATACGTACCTGAAACAAAAGGAAAGAGTCTGGAAGAAATTGAACGTCACTGGTTTAGAATATAAGCGGTCAGTGGAAATCTTAAGCAAATCCGTGGCAAATGCCAAAAAGCTCCATCTTGCAGGGTCATACATGAGGTGGATTCCAATTATGAACTGGCGGTTCATGAAATAAAAGCACTGCCAAGTCATCAAATTGCTATCTCGGATGGGGGCTGGCAGCGAGCTGGTTATTGGTTCGTTTTCTCGTGAATTTCGTTTTGCATCTTTATACGCCTGTAAACAGAGGTGCATTTGAGAATTAGATGGTATTCCGAATGGAGTACTGTGGTAATTCTTGTAAATCTCTGTCTTGATACGATATATTACAAAATAAGATTGAAATATGACCGCGAAAATCTATAATACTGGACGTGAGAAAGGCAGATATGGCGAAAAAAACATTCATTGCAATATGACATTAAAACGAAACCAACCAAAATCCCTTTGGAATCAAAACGCCAGGATAACAGTTGAGAGTATTGCCAGAGATTTAGGCGTCTCGGCAAGTACTGTATCATTTGTCATGAGCGGTCAGGCAAAAAAACGGCGTGTTTCAGAGAAAACCCAGGAACGTGTTCTGGATTATGCTGAGAAGATAGGCTATATCCCGAATCAGCTTGCGCAAGGGCTTAAATACCAAAGGACTAACATTATATCCCTGTTGCTGGGGAATCTTGAGTATAGCTGGGCCGATATTACGGCCAAAGGAGTTCATTCTGTATTTGATCCAGCCGGTTTTCAAACTGTCATTTCAGTGCATTACTGGAATCGCCAGCGCGAACAAAAATTACTGAAAAGTATTCTCAAGCAGCGGTATGAGGGGATTATTTGCCAGCCGATTCTTGAGGCACGGTCTGACTATGAGATTATTCTGCGACACGCTGTGCCGTTGGTCATGATTGATATTCTGCCGGAAATGCTGGATGTCAACTATGTGGCTTGGGATTCCAAACCGGCAGTTATAGGGCTGATGGAATATCTTCTTCAAAACAGACGAAAACGTATTGTATTTGTCGGATTTCCCGTAATGACTCTCAACACCATTGCCCGTCTTGAAGCCTACAAGGAGGTCATGACAGGCGGGGGATTGCCAGTGAATACCAGATGGTTGGATTACATGGGCTTGAAACGTAACCTGTTTGATAATAAAGACTTTAGTTGGTTTGAATGGATCATGAAACAAAAAGACCGGCCGGATGCTTTTTTGTGTCTAAACGATTATACGGCCCTGGTTGTCATTCAAATTATGAAAAAATTAGGTATACGCATACCCGACGATGTTGCAGTTACAGGGATGGGAAATTTACCTATTACACATGAATTTGCTTCAAATTTAACAACACTGGTTGAACCTATCGAGGAAATTGGAAGGGTAAGTGCGGAGGTTATTACCTCGCTCATTGAGCATCCCGAAAGCGGGCCGATTCATAAGTTAATAAAATCCAATGAGTTAAAGATTCGCGGGACGACTTAATGCGCGGTGCTTTTCACAAAATATCCCCAATAACAAACCAAAGCAGTGTCTCGTTAAAAAGTTTAATATAAGCTTTAAATATATTACACAAAATAAGAAGATGTATCCGGCCTGTATACAGACAATAAAGATAATATAGTCCAAAAAAATTTTTTTAAATAATTAATTTGCATCTACCCGCAGAACGATATATAATGCAAGTGCTATAACGTTGTAACAAGCTGGTTGAGAATAAAAACGGCATTCAGGTGTGCTGTGGTATTTTAAATTTGTATTGTTATTGCGTAATGAAACTCAGGATCATGTATCTGAATCTGTAACCATTAAGGGGTGCTGAAATATCATCCTGTTGAGCGGGATGAGGCTGGTCGGAGAAATGAGCTTGAAAAAGATGCAGCAATCATGTGGAAATACTGTGGTCTATCTAAGGACACAATACCCTGTCCGTCCGGATGGATTTGTACAAGACCGCGGATGTTTCATTCCGGCTGCCAGGGGTAGCGACGGCTGCCATAAGACCAGACATCATTCCACAGTCTTTCACAAGAGTATTTTCTTTTCATGTTTTAGTGCTGAATTACCAAAATCGAATTATGAAATATTGGGCGATATTATTGGTATTGTGAGTTCCATGCTGAGATTTCATGAGACAAAGAGTACTTCGGAAAATCTATTCAACTTGAATAAACGCATTAATTTACCCAGGACATTCACAGATTGGCGGGGTCCTCCATAGCTGTTGGGGGATAGAAATTACTGATGTCAAGANNAAAAAAATACTATAACGATGTGAAAGAGGACGGAAAGATGAAAAGCAAAAAAGTAAACATGATGAAATGTATCGGTATGATAACAATGGTGGTTTTGGGCGTGCAGGTATCTGTTGCTGCAACCTATACCTGGATTGGGACGGAGGCAGGCGCCGACTGGCTTAATCCGGCCAACTGGAACCCAAACGGACTGCCATCCAGGGCGGCGAGTGATACCGGCTACATTAACACGGTGACCGGGCCTGTTTTTTATGATGGCAGCGGAAGCTGCCATGCTTTGGAAATCGGGCAGACAGGGGAAGGCAGGATGGATATCCTGGGCGGAACCTTTTCTGCAACCGGATTTGACGTGGGTTCTGCCGCGGGCTTTAAAGGAACTCTTAATGTCTATGGCGGTACCCATGAATGCAGGTATTTGTGTCCTGGATTCAGAGGCGACGGTACCGTGAATATGTACGATGGTCAGATCACCGTTACGGGTGAAATTCGTGTGGCATATTATGCCACAGCAATTGGTTTTCTCAACCTGGAAGGCGGCTTGATAACATCTCCGGGTATCAGCATTGCCCCTCGCGGCGGCGGGGATATCGGGTCGATCCTGGTTAAAGATGGCGTGCTGCTTATCAATGGCGCCAATGCAGAGTCGGTTCTGCTTCCCCGGCTCCAGGGATATATTAATAATGGATGGATTACCTCGGCTGATGGTTATGAATTGGTTCTGGAGTTTAATGGTGATAAATATCCGGGCGTGACCGCACTGTACGCAATTCCTGAACCTGCGACGCTGGCCTTGCTGGCGGCGGGCTTAATGGGTGTTATCAGGAGACGCGGATAAAAATTCAGTTAGAATCAAAAGGTGTATTTGTCTCCGGGGCAATGCATCTTTTGATCCGATATCAGGTACAACCGACGGCATATAGGCATGAAATGAACACGCAGTAATGCGATCGCAGTTAGTGCACAAGGTAGGATTTGAAAGGATAGAAAATGAAAGGCAAGAAAATTAATTGTCGGATATGTATTGGAGTAATCCTGTCATTGATTTTTGCATTAGAGGTCTCCGGTGCAAACTATACATGGGTAGCGACTCAAGAAGGGGCCGACTGGCTTACTCCGACAAACTGGAGTCCAAGCGGACAACCTGCTACCTCAACAGATTATGCCTATCTGAATACGCTTCCCGGCGCAACTCTTTACAGCGGTACTGGGGGGGCGTATGCCATTCAAATAGGCCACGGCCCTGGTACGAATGGCAGGCTGGATGTCTATGGCGGTTCATTGATGGCACCAGGTGGGTGTGATATCGCCTCGCTTGCGGGCGGCATAGCGACCATGAATGTGTATGGTGGTACATCACATGTCATCCGATATCTGTGTCCGGGATTTCGCGGCGACGGCACTTTGAATATGTATGGCGGTTATATCCGGGTCACTTCTCAGCTCCGTATCGGGTACTATAGCACATCGAAGGGGACATGCAATCTCTATGGCGGCACAATCTCCGCTGGAAATATCTGGATGGCGCGCGAGGCAGGGACTCCGGTATCCATGCTGGTCAAGGACGGAGTCCTGCTGCTGGACGGCGATAAATTCAATGCTGTCCAGGGATACATTAATAATGGATGGATTACCGCAGCCCAGGACTACGAATTAGTGTTGGAATACAACGGCACTAAGTATCCAGGCGTGACAGCGCTGTATGCAGTCTACAACGATCTCCACATGATTCCGGCAAACAAAGCCACGGTTAGCCTGAGCACCAACCAGCTTCAATGGACGCTGCCCGACCCCAATGATCCGGTGACTCCGAGTATCGTCAGCTGCGACGTATATTTCGGAACGGATCCGAATGTATTAAAATTGCCCAAGATCGTTGATAAACAGGCGGTCGAAACCGTCCCTGTTACATTGCAGACTGGGAAAGTATATTATTGGCGAGTGGATGTCTACGACTCGAATATCAGTACAACAACCCCGTATTTCAAGAGCCGAGTCTTTACCTTTAATACGTTTAATGTTCCGCCGACCGTTGACGCCGGTGCAGATGTTCAGACATGGCTGGC
>DLFY01000133.1:4294-4483 GCA_002482415.1 Phycisphaerales bacterium UBA7708 | reverse complement strand
CAGGGAATCGAGCGGCAACCCGAATAACGGGGTGTCCGGAATGTAAGAAATAGTCGAAATGACGTCATGATATGATTGAAAAACGAAAACGCACGTTTTCGGCAGGAAATTATAAATGTTGTACTGGATCGCCAAGGGGTGCGATTTGGCGATATAACCTTGTTCGAAATATTCCGCATAGACCAACCT
>DLFY01000133.1:0-4236 GCA_002482415.1 Phycisphaerales bacterium UBA7708 | reverse complement strand
TGCGTCTGCGTTCGATGGATCGATCCATGATTACCTCCTTGAGCGGTGAGCAGGGTGAGGCAGGTGCAAGGCCAAACATCTTCGACACAAAATTTTCCCTGCATGCGAGGAGATCGTGGTCCGGCCTTCGCGCACTCTGAAGACCCCATCGACCATGAATCATCAGCCATAGCCGGAAGGGCCGCAGCCACGTTGCATGATCGGGCACACCACCTCTTGATTGTAAGTGATGCACGGAAAAGGCCAACAGGATCTTTGCCGAACAGCCCCCTCAAAACGGGCGGTCCCGCATGCCGAGATGCGCACTCCAGGGCTGATAAATCCCACCCGCTTGAGCCGGCATGCCCCACCGTCAGAACGCGGAACCGCCTGTCACTCCTGAGCGCGCCACCAAAAAAAGGGAGCCACAGCTCCCCTTTTTAACTGATAAGAATCAGGTCAACTTAGTTGGTGCGGCGCCTGCCAAGAGCGCCCAATCCGAGCAGGCCGGCCCCAAGCAGGAGCACGGTCGACGGTTCAGGGACAATGGGAGCAGCGCTGATGGACACGAAAAACGGAGCCGTGGTGGTCGCATCCTCGGTCGTGACCCAACCGATGTACGGCTGGCCGACAGAAGCGTCATCCGGGAGATTATTCGTAATGTAAGTCGAATAGGCCTCACCCCAAACGTCTTCTATGTTCTGGAATCCTCCGCCGCTGAAAACGTAGGAGTAGGTGTATCCATCAAAGTCGAAAGAGCCGGAGGTGGCCGTCGGATCCTTCAGAACAAAGATGTCGTCAGGTGTGGGGTTGGCATTCAGCGTTTCGAAGAAGTAGAAGTCAATCGTGGTGGAAAATTGAAACAAATTTGCAGTATCATCTGGCAAGAAGGGAGAAAAATCAATTGTCGCGGTAATAACGGCAGAAGTAAGAGTCCTGTAACTTGCGTCGATGGAATTATTGAAATGCGTGACCTGGATGACCGGTTGAGCAACAGGCACCGCTGGACTGATGGCCGTGACGAGATTTGTACCGGAGACAGCAGGACCGATCACAATACTGCTTTGTTCGTTGGGATTGATTGGCACAGTGTTGTCACCCCAAATCAACGTCTTTCCGGCATCCTCGATACGAACGGTGCTGATACGATCTGGGGTCTGCGTAAACGAGGTGAAAGTAGCGTCGTTGGTATACTCCCACTGTGTGACCAAGGTCGCGGCAAAGCCGACATGCACGGCAAAGAACAAGGCCCCTGCCATAATCGATGTCATGAATAATTTCTTCATAATTTCCTCACGAGGTTGAAATTTTGACTTCGACCTATTTATTCAGAATCTGCACTGTCGGTACAAGCAAGAAAAAGGCNNAAGGCTAAAGACAAAAAAGCGTGTAAATTCAAACAAGAGACATAAATTTATGATCCAAATCAAACAGCAATTCAAAAGGAATGTCGGTAACCTTTACACCCGACACGGGGCTATCAGCGAAGCATAGCTTCCCGCTATCATGAATAATTAAGCTTGAAATTTTTCTCCTCAACAAAATGTACAGTTATTCATAATCACGCAAAACAATCATGAGAAAAATTAGATCAAATCGAAACCGCCGTACAAAATTCCTACTATAATTCCAAAATTAAATGCACAAACCCATCGAGTCCATGTATTCATTATTTTGAAGTAGGATACTGCCATTGCCCCGATGACAATGAGCAACACTACAAACCACCCCAAGCCCACTCCTCCCCACTCAAGAATCTCCTTGGAAACATAAACCTGTCCGTATCCGAGAATGCACCCGTGCAATATGGATACGACACCGCGCTGGCTCAAAAAATCGTCCAGCACCTGCATAATAAGAGATACGGCAATTACAGAAACAGCTAATAACAATTCTACCAATTCAATCTCCGAAAATATCACATAATGTTACATAATAATAATTTGAATTGATTAAAATTATTACAGAAGAACAAATAAATATACAGAATAATTAATATAGAAATTTAATACAATCATAACCAGTTAAATAGCAAAAATTCCATTCGCAAAAATTTTCAACACAAGAATCATTCTCGCAGCCTCACGGCAATGAACCGAACACCCACTGCAACTGGCCAAGCGTTTCATAGCGCCCCCTCTCTCGGCAGACATCTTCGACCCTGCCAATCCATCCGAGACGGCCTACGCAGCATGCTTTATTCCATTAAACAGATGGCAAGATGATTGATACCCACCGGCCCTTGTCGCTAAATTGTAAAGATTTCACAATGTGCTGTCGGAAAAGCTTACACATTCATTTCGAACATCAAATTTATGCACTTTAAATGGCAACCAACCCATCTCCAAGATATTGTCCTTTATAAAATATACAGTTAGCCAAATATCATCTATTTATTATGTTTTTAATCATTATCATTTCGCGAATATTAATTTAAATAATCAATAAAAACTATGAATACTTAAAATTTCAAAAAAATATAATTTTATCATAAATTTATGAGAATTATATTTTGAATCATATTTTCATCTACTTATATTGAGTATAACCAGCATAAATCAAAACTGCATTAAAAAACGCCCGTCTGGGCGTTTTGAAATTTCAACATATACAGACTTGAGCTACCTAGGGAGCAACCCGTTTTTGAGATTGGTTAGCCAGTTCCACACCAGCTCCATAGAAAGCTCCGAAGCGCCCTTCCTGTCTATCGCACCAACGTATCATTCCAAACGATATTGTACACCCATACGCAGCTGCCTCCACAGCTTCAGACGAAAATTTTACAGCAATAGCTTCTCCGGGGAGAAGTTGATAATCAAGCTCTAACATCATTCCATGATCACTGTAATTTATGATACGCGATGGCATGGATGCTTTATGCGCAAAAATCCTGTCAACAACACACCTTGTCAGAGACACTTTCCGAGGTGACTTTCGCTTTTCTTCCAACGCGCGACTCCTGCGTTTTGCAAGTATCGAAACAAAACTGCTACAGCGCTGTTATCAATTCAAACTTCAAGAAACACAGGCACGACCGAGGAGGAGAACAGCCTGTCCACGAGCCGCCACCTGCCTCGGCCATGCCCAATGATCACATTGCACATTATGCGCCACCAACATGCGCTTCAAGGCGGATGGTAAAAACGGAGAACGGGTGACAACGCGCGAGGGAGGAAGCGTCGATGGAGTCGGTGGGAGTGGTAGGCGGCGGCATACGCGGAAGCGGAAGCCTGGGAAGGGCGCTAGGGCGTCGCTCCGACAAAACGCGGCGGCGATTTTGAAGGGTTCGTTTCACCCTTCAAAACCGCCGCCGCAACGTTGACCTCAATCAGACCCGGGCAGGCTCAAAGCCAGTCGAAATACGGCTTGATCTTGCTCGGGTGTCTCTTGGTGTCGTTTTCCTGCTCCTGCGCATAGAACCAGGCCGCTTTGGCGCGGGTTTCTGCGGTCTGGGCGATGTCCGGCAGGTCCGGAAAGTTGTCGAGGACGTACTTGTAACGGGCCCAAGCGGCATTGTACTGCTCGGTCTTGTAGTAGAAATCCGCCACATAGAGTTCGTGCTCGGCGATAAGCCTGCGGCACTTCTCGATGTATTCCCGGGACGATTCGCGGTAAGCGCTCTTGGGGTAGCCGTCCACCACCCGCTTGAAGGACTCGATGGCCTCGGACAGCTGGGTCTGGGGCAGGTCGATGGACTTGTGGGAGTTGAATTTGTTCACGCCGATCTGAAAGAGGACGTAGCCGATCTGCTCATGCCGCGGGTGCATGGACAGAAACTCCTCATAGATATCCACGGCTTCGAGGTATTGGCGGTCCAAGGAGTAGGCATCGCCGAGCATGAGACGGGCGTCCATGGCGTAGGGACTGAACGGGTATCGGTCGTTCAGCTTGACCAGGGAGTCGATGGCCTGCGCATAATCCTTGTCCTGCATGGACGCGCGGGCGTTCTCGAAAAGCTCGGCGACTGCACGACCGGGTCAGCATGGGAAGTGATGAATAAAGACAACTATAAAAAAACAGCCGAGTCTTATAAGGAAGCCCTCGGACTCATCCATCAGGACCCCTCTTCGGGTGGGTTCGAGAGGCTTTCCCTGAAAGCGGGTAACGCGTATAGAACGCTGGCGGAGTTGGAGGCCGCTGACGGCAATCCGGGCGCAGCCGCCGAGTATTACGACGAGGCCTTCGTATATTTCCCGGAGGACGCAGCCGAGGCGGAATATGCCGCTGCGGGAAGGACGCTTGGCAATTCGTTCCGGC
>DLFY01000051.1:8856-27094 GCA_002482415.1 Phycisphaerales bacterium UBA7708 | reverse complement strand
CACCTTATTATATCGCACCTGAACAGATTCGGGGCGAGATGGATATTGACGGCCGAGCGGATATTTACTCGCTGGGCGGGACGCTTTATCACATGGTCACAGGACGAGTCCCGTTTGACGCATCGGCGCCCGCGGAAGTGATGAAAAAACACCTGAAAGAGGCTCTGGTTCCACCGGATCACATCAACACCGCCCTGTCTGCCGGGATTTCTGAAGTCATCGAAGTCATGATGGCCAAAGACAAGAAAGACCGGTATAAAAATATGGAAGAGGGGATTGTCGATCTTCAGGCCGTGCGCGATGGAAAGTCTCCTTTGATTGCCAGACAGCGTTTCAACCTGGAAGCGCTGGGTGAACTGGAAGATGGAGCGGCCGTCGATATGCCTAATGAAAAAACGCTGCGAACGACGGAAGAAGCCCTGACGAAATATAAAATGATCGTCATCATCCTGGCCGCCTTGTCGGCGGTGCTTCTGCTGGCGGTTCTGTTCATGGCGTTAAGCAGATAATCCCTTAATCCTTCGGGAGCCGACGATGTCGAGACATCCCACTGAGACAAAAACACGCATTCTGCATTCAGCTCGCAGCCTGTTCAGCAATCACGGTTTTACCGCCACATCGCTGGATGACATCCTCGGTGCAACCGGTATTACCAAGGGTGCTTTCTATCATTATTTTCGCAGCAAAGACCACCTGTGTGAGGTCATGCTGGAAGACGTTGTCGGGGAATACAGGGCTCTGTTGACGACAATCGATACGCAAGTGCCGGCGATTGAGCAATTCAAACAATGGCTATCCATTCTGATTCAGAAAAATACGTCCGGACAATGGGTCAACTGCCGCCTGATTACCCGGCTTTCCGTCCAGATTCAGCAGCTTGGCCCGGACCTCCAGACTCGGCTGACAGACTTCTGGCGATGGTACGAAGGATTGTATATCAACTGGTTCACGGAATATGGATTAAGCCCGGCCCAGGCCGCTTTGTCTGCCCGAACGCTGACTGGCGTCATATTCGGAACCATCTGGCTCGACAAATGTGCCGCCTCAACACTATCGATGCCGGATGTCGTGGATTATCTGCTGGGCCTGATCCTCAAATCAGAATGAGCCCCCGTTCGTGCTGTATTTATTTCTTTTTTTCCGGCCACGGAGCGGGCTGATACTTCCCGGGCGGAAATTCCTTCTGACCGTCTGCAAGAGGGGTCATCGTCACACAAAAGTCCATCATTTGGCCGGCTTTGAGCGGAATCTCAAATCCCAGAATCCGTGTACCGCGATTCGGTTCATCCAGTTTGGATTTCGGCTCGGTGGACCAAATCTTAAGCGGAATATCCATCGCAGGGACATTCAAAACACGTACCGCAAAATACAGCGTTTTCCCATCCTTTTTCAACAGGGCCGTCCCGCTGGATTGAATCTCGACATCGGCGGGTGTTACCATATTCCAGCGCACCGTACAGTCCTTATCCGCAGCCTCAACACGGTCGTGAATCCAGGTCGTTCTGTCGGCTGATATCTGGACCGAACGCATCGCGGTATTCAACTGTCCGGCATAAACGCGGCTCATATCCACTACCACTCGGGACTCCGGCTGGTCCGGCACAAATTCCGTAATCGGCGCAAATCCTTCGACTTTCTGCAACTGCTCATCAACAGCCAGGGTATTATGCCACAGGTTCGTATAGCGCATAATCTGCCAGCGCTGCGAATCCTGGCGCATGTTAAACAGGCTGATTCCCATCTGCTCAATGCGGTTATAATCCTGTGACCCCAAATCCAGTGCCCAGCGTACTCCATCCACATCCAGCACAAACGACCCGATATCCATGTGGCCGTGATTGACGGAGGGCCTGCCGCCTTTGATGGCAACATAAAGCGACTCATCCTCCCAGCCAGTGCGCAGTACCGCCACCGGATTATTGCCATCACCTTTCCAGCACAGCGTCTCAGGCTTGACAGGTTCATTCTGTCCCATCCAGATTAATGTCATGGGCAGAAAACGAGACCCTCCGGACATCCCCTGACCTCCGCTTGTACGATAGCCTTCCATCGCAGGCTTTTCCCCCCATAGCCAGTCCGGCCGGGAGTAGTGTTTGGAAAACCAGACGATTTCCGGATAAATATCCCGCCCGCGCTGGCCGCAATCGGCATAGTTAAAAAACAATCCCGTCGGCCCGGTCATCTGCACAAAATAATCCCCGGTTTTCTTGAATCCCTTGTGTTCCGAAAGCCCGAAATCCGTCTTTAATGCCGTATTCAAAGCATCAATCAGCAAAATGTTGTAGCTGGTTCCATAGACCCAATACCCCGGCCCTTCCGGATACGCCCCATCCGGATTATATTCGCCCATGGCCCGCGGAATAGAATTAATTGCACGGTGGACAATCTGAGCCGCCAATTGAGACTCCTCTTCCAGCACTGCCAGCGCCCCGAGTGTCATGCCGCCATTACAGACCTGATTCCAGTTATTCGTCGAAGTCACCCACCAGGTGTTCATCCGTTTTTCAATACTCTTTTTTATCGATTGCAGATTGGATAAATCATCTTTGGTTTCCAGTGACGGCACCAGTCCTTTATCCACAATCGCACGAGGGATGGATTCCCGCGACGCCGGAGGCAGTTTGTCATAGAGCCAGTCATACCCGATGGCCAGCGCCGCCGTCATTTCCGCCACATCCAGAAAATGGGAAGGATTCCAATCGGAAAATGCCGCCGCGGCGAGCATTTCTTTCTCGGCCCGCTGGAAATAGACCTCCTGCCCGGTCATCCGATACATAAATGACAAGGTCAGCACGCGTTTGATGCAGGTGCGGGACTTATCCAGAAGCCGCCGGCCGATTTGAACCCGCTCAATCGGTGGCTGTTCGAGCAGCGCATCTGCCTGGCTGCGAATCTGCTCAAAAATGGCTTTGGCCGCCGGGTCCGCCGCAATACGATTGCGGATCTGTTCTTCAGCTCCTGCAGGCCACAATAATCGAGGGTGAGCGGCCGGTTTTTCGAGGGCTTTTTGCACCTGTGCAAACGGGACCTCTGCCGCATGTAAAAGTCCCCCAAGCACTACAATGACAACGATCCAACGACAGGTCAGCTTCATAATAGCCTCCAGAATTCGTGTTCCACATAAGAAACAACAGGATAAGCGTATTCCTTTATTATGCAAGATGATACCGGCACCGGGAGGATTACATTTATTTCGCACAATGTGAGATATTTTATTTAAAACAGCCCCAGCTCTACTGAGATATTCATATTAAAAAATCCAAGCTTCATATTGATTTTTGGTCCCATCGGGGGTACAAATAAGCACAATGATGTGAACAAAACAATATAACCATTCATATTTCAAGGTGTTATGAAAACGACAATCCATCAGCTCAGTGCATTCGCGGGTCAGGAAGTCACTTTGTCCGGCTGGGTCTATCACAGCCGCCATAGCGGAAAAGTCGCCTTTATCGTCCTGCGGGACGGGACAGGCCTGTGCCAGTGCGTAATTGAGAAGGGCAAAATCCAGGACGATCTATTCGACCAGCTTGTCCGGCTGGGACAGGAGTCATCCCTGTCGCTGTCCGGCATCGTCCGTGTTGAACCCCGCAGCCCCGGCGGACACGAACTGGCTGTGACGGCGGCAAGCATTGTCTGCCCGACACAGGATTACCCTATTACGCCCAAAGAGCACGGCGTGGAATTTCTGATGAAAAACCGTCACCTGCATCTCCGCAGCCAGCGGCCCTGGTGCATCGGACGCATTCGCCACACCGTCATCGATGCCATCCGGCGATTCTTTAACGACAACGGCTTTACGCTGGTGGATACCCCGATCTTTACAGCCGCCGCCGGTGAAGGCGAACAGACGCTGTTTTCCGTCGATTACTTCGGCAAGCCGATGTTCCTGTCACAGACGGGGCAGCTTTACCTCGAATGCGCGGCGATGAGCTTCGGCAAGGTCTATTGCTTCGGTCCGACCTTCCGCGCCGAAAAAAGCAAGACCCGGCGCCACCTGACCGAATTCTGGATGGTCGAGCCGGAGGTTGCGTATATTGATCTGCCGGGCCTGCTGGAACTGGCGGAAAATTTCGTGTCCAGCGTCGTCAAGCGCGTCCTGAAAGACAATCGCCCGGAACTGGAGACCCTCGGCGCCGATATCGCCATGCTGGAAAAAATCGAACCGCCCTTCCATCGTCTGACCTATACGGATGCAGCCGATATCCTGACCAGCAGCCGCACCGTCCAATTCATGGCCGAACAGCTCGAGCAGTTCAAGTCGCAGAAGGCCGCTCTCGAAAAACAACTGGCCGACATCGAAACCGCGGACAAAGCCGGCGGCCTCAAACAGTGGCAAAAAGACAAAAATGCCCGTTTGCAAATCGAATTGCGGGCTGAACTGGACGAACTGAATATCAAAATTGAAAATAATCCCAAACATGCCCAACTGGCCTCTGAATTTAAATGGGGCAAAGACCTCGGCGGCTCGGATGAAACCATTATCTCCCTGATGCATGACAAGCCGGTCTTTGTCACGCACTACCCCCGCGAAGCCAAAGCGTTCTATATGAAAACCGACCGCGACAATCCGAAGGTGGTTCAGAATTTCGACCTGCTGGCCTCACAGGGCTTCGGCGAAATCATCGGCGGCTCCGTCCGGGAAGATGATTTGCAGTACCTGCTCAAACGCATTGAGGAAGAAGGATATAATCCGCAAAGCTATGAGTGGTATCTCGATTTGCGGAAGCACGGCTCGGTGCCGCACGGCGGTTTCGGCCTCGGGGTCGAACGCACCGTCGCCTGGATTACCAACGAACGGCACATCCGCCAGTGCATCGCCTTCCCGCGGATGATGGATAACGTGTGCATTTAATCAGGATCAAATGAAAAAGGGAAAAGGCTGGCGGTAAAATGCAAAAAACGTGTGAATTATGATGCGCTTTCGACCAGAGCGACGACTTTTTCTGTGTGTGCCGCCGAGGCCGCAGGCGGTATATCCAGCGGAATTTCCATCACAAACGTGCTGCCCTGGCCTGCATCGCTTTTCAATGTCATCGAGCCATTCATCCGCTGTACCAGCCGCACCGCAATCGGCAGGCTCAGGCCGAAGCCGCGATTGTCACGGTTGATTTTATTATCCGAACGGGTGAAGATATTCCATATCCAGTCCTGCTCTTCAGGTTTGATGCCGACGCCGGTATCTTCGATTTCAAACCGCAGCCACGACCGGATGGCATCGTCCCTGCGACTGACCCGAACATAAACATGCCCTTTTTCGGTATATTTCAGCGCATTATCCATCAGGCTCACAAGACACTGCCGCAGGTGGATCGGGTCGCCGAGAATCTGCTCGGGAAGTGTTCCGATCCGCTGGATTTCAAAACACAGCCCCCGGTCTTCCGCGGGCAGATAATAAATCGACCACAGCTCCCGCAGCATTTTTTCCAGCACAATGGGCTGACAGGAAATCTGTACTTCATCCCGTTCAATCTCGGTCAAATCCAGAATACCGTCGATCAGGCACAGCATGGTTCCGGCCGCGGCATGGATACTCTGGACAAATTCCTTCTGATGTTCGCCCAGCGGTTCCTCACGCAGCAGATCTGAAAAACCCAGCACGGCATTCATCGGGGTCCGCAGTTCATGACTGATATTGGCCAGAAAATCGGTTTTGAGCTTATTGGTTTTTTCCGACAGCCGAGCCAGGCGCTTGGCCTCCCGGACCGCCCGTTTCAGTTTTTCATTGATGCGATTCAGTTTAGCCTGAGTTTCAACCAGCTCGGCATTGGATGCTTCAAGCCTCGAATTAGCCGCTTCAAGCTGCTGTTTGTGATACCGCTGCCTGGCAAAATACTGCCGCATAAATAACGCAAACATCACTGCCAGGATCACCCAGCAGATCAGCAGCACGCCGCATACTCCATAAAATGCGTACAATTCCCGCTGCTGCATCTGCTTGATGTCTTTTTCCATCTGCTCGGTCAGCGAAATCAGGGAGATAAAATCCGTATCAAAAGCCGCAATTGCATACTCTGTCTGGTTGGACAGGGTGACAAATTCCAGCCGGTTGAGAATTTGTTCCCGATACGAGGTGATTTGCCTTCCAATGGTCTGAGCATAATTGCGGATCGAAGCATTGCGGGCCGGAGGGTAGAAATCGTGATGGTTTGTCCCTCCCTGTAAAATCGCCTGGACATACCAGACCGCATTATCCAGGTGAGAACGAACACGGTTCAGGAGGTCATCATCGCGAACATAAATGTATTTTTGCAGCCACAGGTGTGCGGCGGCGGCTTCAAGTCGAATTTCCATCGCCGCGCAGCAGACTTTGCTGTGCTCCAGGGTCATGCGCCGGGCTGAAAACCAGGCATAGCCAAGCCCCGCCGACGAAGCCAGAAGACACACGCCAACCGCCAGATATACGCGGATAATGGGCCGCGCAATCCCGGCCTGCAGCTTATTCTGTTTATCACGATTCCTATCCATAACATTGTCCGATAACTTCATGCTTTCATCGGGTGCGGAGCCTTGCAGACAGCATATCGTGTAGAGCCATTGTTCCGATTATCCCGCTTACGGTTCACAAAAATCCACGCTCAGAATCAACAGCTTATTGATTGATGTCGGCTATCCAAATAACCAATTTTACATGGAAAAACACCTATTTTTCTGCACTATCGGACAAGATTATTGCGACATTATTCACAACCAAAGATAGCATCCGGCCGGCGGTGGTTTTATCAGGCCCGCCGCAGTTATCGGACACAGGTTTTGTACTGACCTTATGTGAAATTCCATTTCGGCGCGGCTATGCAGGGCAACCTGACCCAGTGAAAATGCCCGGCACAAAAGCAGCCTGCGGCCGTCGCGGGATACGCATACCCGTTGGATATATCATTCTTCCAGCGGCAGGATTTCCACCTTGCGGAACTCCACCGGGTGACTTTCGGCCTGCAGGGAAATGTAGCCTTCCGACAGCAGCAGCTTGCCGTCCTGAATGAGTTTTTTGGCGTCGGCGTCCCGTTCATCCAGTTGCGGCTTCTGGTATTCCATCACGGTTTCGCCGTTGATTTTATGCCGGATGATACCGCTGCCGTGCACTTCTATTTCAATTTTCACCCACTGATCGCCGTGATACGTCTTGGACTTGGACGTGATGCAGTGGTCGGTGGCCAGCTTGTCATTCATCACCACATTGGTGCCCGGGGTACAGAGATTGCCTGTGGTGCGATCATTTTGGCCATCCCCGCCGAGCAATTGCACTTCAATGCAGACCGGGAAACTCTGGTCTTTGGTTATGGTATTCGGGTCCTGACAATGAATCATGACGCCGCTGTTGCGAAATGCCCAGCCGGGGCCGCCCTTGACCTGCTCGCCGGTAAAGCGGTATTCAGCCCGGAAGATGTAATTCGAAAACGGCAGCGCGTAAAACAGGTGCCCGAATTCATTGTTGAACTGCTCATACTGGTCATAGGAGACTTTCAATACGCCGTCTTCGACCCGAAAGGTATTCTTGTAATTTTCGCCCAGTTTCGAGCCGGCAAATTTGGGCGTCCAGCCCTTGAGGTCTTTGCCGTTAAACAAGCTGATCCATTTTTCCTTTTGTTCCTCCTCCTGACCGATTGCCCATCCGCAAAGGATTCCCACAACGGCTGCCATCATCAGTCCTGTTACATAATGTCGTTTCTGAAGCTTCATTGGTCATTCTCCTTTTCTTGAGTATCCGTTTTGTTTTCAGGTAAAAACATTTCTTTATTGAGATAGGCCTTGGCATAATCATATCGACTTTGTCCCAGCCGACTGCATAGCGGATATCCCGGATACATCTCGGCAAACTGGGCACGGTACTGTCCTTCTATTATGACAGCAAACATAAATTGCTTAAGAGCTTCTTCCCGATTGCCCATCCGTTCGGCCAGCAGACCCAGATCATACGCAATCCGGTCCGAACCGGGATAACGAGTCTGAGCCTCAAGGCCGGCCTGATAGGCGGATTCCAGCAGTTTACTGGATTGATCAGGGGTCGTTTCGGCCAGCGCGATATAGGCCCTGCCGAGCAGTTCCCGACAGCGGAAATTCGCCCGGTCCCGGCCGCAGGCCTGCTGGAAATGCGATACGGCTTTTTCCGGGTGTTCCCGGCTGGACAGCCTGGACATCTCAAATTTGCTCAGACGCCACTGGCCGGCAAAGACCCACGGGACCGGGTCCAGCGGATCCAGTCGAGCCGATTCCATAAAATATTGTTCGGCGTGGTCAAAGTCCTGCAATCCAAGCTGAAATGCTGTACCTGCTTTGACGGGAATCCATACATAATGATGTCCTATCAAGCCCGCCACGAGCGCCGCCGTGATGATTCCGATCCACCGCCGCTGCATCGGCATCGTCTCCGACGCGGCAGGCTTGTCCGGCCCGCGACTGATAGCCAGAATCAGTGCCAGCATCAGCCAGAAGCTCATCCACACACCCGGTTCAAAAATGGCAAAGTCAATCAGGTTGTGAATCAAAATCCCAACCACCCCGCACACCAGGCCGCACAGCAGCCCATCACGCGGCATCACGCTCGTCGGCTCTTTTGCGGTTGCCCACAGCAAACCAAATGCCAGCACAAAAGCTGCCGCCGGAAGCGCATACATCAGCACAAACACCGACAGTTGCACCATGGCATTCTCACCGGCAATACCACCCTCGCTGACCCAGGGCCGAATCAACAGCAGTAAAAATATTGTTCCCGCCAACACGCCTCCCGGGATCAATCGATCGGGACGCGCGGCGATGGAATCAGCCGGCCTGACCTGTTCGCCGCATACTCTGCGAAGACCTTTCCAGGCCACGGCCACCGCCGCCATCAGAAAAGCCGTCGGCCCCAGGATGCCAAACTGACACCACAATGACAGAATAAACTGATGCGGATCCTTGACCGTCTCCGGAGCCGCGGCAATTTTGTACCGCGGATAAAATATGCCGAAATTGCCGCCGCCGACCCCGGTCACGAAACGATCCCGGAGCATATCCGCCGCCCCCACCCAGTACTGCCATCGTACATACAGGGCATTCGGGCCGGGCAGCCGTCCATGCTGATTGCCATAGGTAATCACCCAGGTACCAAACACCGCAGCCGCCAGCAGCCCTGATATTAATATCGGCTTGCGATAACGCCACATCCGCCGACCGCAGAAATGCACAATCACAAACAAAACGGCAGACAGCATCATCGCCCCCAGCGCCCCCCGACTTTTTCCGACAATCAGACCCGTCATCAAAACAGTCAGTACCCCCCCCTGCACCACCAGCCGTGCCGGATAGCCTGCATCCTCCCTGCGGTTGCGTAAGGTATCAATCATCAATCCCAGTGAAATGAAGATTCCCGCCAGCNNCCAGCAGGAATGTACCTGTGGAATTGCTGGTCAGCAGGAATCCCCGCACATCTTTGGAATGCAGACGATGTTCATAGTGAAAATGGGCCATGCTGTTCGGTTCGATCCCCAGGATCGTCAGGTGCCGCTGCGGATCAGCGGCATAATCCTGTTCCACCTGGGTATTTCCGTCGGTAAATTGATCCAAGCTGACATACACCGCGGCACAACCCATCGCCAGAATGACCCAGGCCGCAGTATCCAGCCGCCGCTGGGCNNGGGAATCCAGCCAGCCGACCGCCGCAATCGCCATCAGCATCGGCACGCACAGCGTAAACAGTTCCGTAATGGCCGCCCGTTTGTCGGATGAAACAATGCAGGCGAGAACGCCTCCGGCCAGAAACAATCCCGCCGCCAGCGGCAGAATTCGTCCCGACAATCGCAGCCGCCCACGAATCCATAAATCCGCAAACCCGGCTATCACAGCCGCAAATACCACACCCGACAGCAGCAGACTCATCCCGCGAGGCGTCGTCCACAAAGCCGGATTCTGCATCGTCGAATGCGGCTGCTCAATAAAACTCAGCCGCAATGCCATCACACTCAGTGTCGCTGCAAGCAGGACTCCCTCAAGCAGATGATGCGATTTATGTTCAACTGTGTTTTTTTTATCCTGTGCCATAGCCTGATATTCTGCAGATTACTCTGCAGCCAATGACCTGGTGTTTTGACGGAACGACACAAATACATCATTGCAAACAGGGCCCGGCCCGTCACAACCGCAGACGTTGCTTAAAACTGTACCATATCTTTTAGAATTTGTTATTCGTTTCACTGGGCACACCCGATTTTGCTTGTTTTTGAAATACAAACAGGACACTATGCGACGTCACTGGCGACAAAAAGAAAGATATACAGCGAGAGAGGGTTTTTTTAAAGGGAATTCTGGACCTGATATAATTAAAACAGCTTCCAACCGCCGGATGAATATGACTGATGCCGAATAATCCGCTCCGCCGCATGGACTTTTTACACACAAACCCCTCTTTTTCAATTGTTTTTTTAACGGATTGAATATCCAGCGCATACTGGTAAAAATCACAGGGCTTTTCATCCTGGTCGTACAGCGCATACCGGTTCAATAACAGAAAAAAAACGTCCATTCTGGAAATGCAGGGGACGGATAAAAAAAGATGGCCGCCGGGCTTTATGACCCGCTTCATCTCATTGAGGATTGAACCATACCCTTCCCAGAAATGTTCAATCACCCCCAGAGAAAAATATCCGTCGAAGGTCTCGTCCGCAAAGGGAAGATGTCTGACATCGCCATACATGATATTCATATCCGGCTGAATGGATTTAACCATGCTCACTGTTTTTTCTGCAAAATCAACCCCAGTCGCCTTGTAACCCCAGAAATTTAATGCATCGACCAGATGCCCGACACCACAGCCGCCCTCTAAAACAACAGCCTTCTCGGGCAGATAGGCTCTGACTATTCCTTGCCAGAATCGGGACGAGCGAGTGCACGTAATTTCTTTTCTCAGACTATCCGTATTCCATTGTTCATCCCAGAAATCAGGAGTCGCATTTTTATCAATAAAGATCAACGCCTTCTTTTTTTTGCTGTACAGTATCTTCTGCATGAGATTATACCGCCTCCCCGACGAAAGGTGAGGCGATTTCAATTGTATCGGATCCGCAGTTCATTATCACTAAGCCCAAATACATCGTTTGCCTGCATTTAAATCCATTATATACTGATCCTGCTTAAATTTTCCTGACTCGTCGCGGCTAAAAAGCCTTCAGCCGCCAGCGTCCAGCAACAGCATGATCACCGCGGCTATGCAGGGTAACGTAATCCTGTGAATACGCGCGGCATAACGGCCTGTGGCCGTCGCGGAATAATCNNTACCCGCAGCGCGGATACAGAGTCACTGCTCACAGGGCCTGCCGGTCGTTTCCAGAATAGCCACAATCGCCAGCGTCATGACCGTCTGAACAAAAATCAAAATCGCCCCGACGAAATTGACCTGTCGCAGAAATATCGCACCCAGCCCCGTACACAGTGTCGCCAGGTACAGCGTCAAAGCCGTTTGCGTATCAGTCAGCCCGCGCCTGCGAAGCCGGTGCGAAAAATGCTGCGTATCGCCGACCAGCGGGCTTTTGCCCTGCTTAATCCGCAGAAACGTCACACTGACAAAATCATACAAGGGCACCGCCAAAGCCAATAGCGGCATAAACACCGCATACAGTCCGCCGCCGTCATGCTGATGATAATAGGTCGTCCGAAGGCTCAGCAGGGCAACAAAGAATCCAATCACCAGCGAGCCGCAATCTCCCATAAATATTTTGGCCGGCGGGAAATTCCACACCCAGAAGCCCGCCACCGCCCCGATAAACAGCAGCCCCAGGCCGGAAATAAAGACCTGCCCGCTGCCGACCGCCGCCGTCAGCAGTACGCCCGCCACAATCAGAGCAATCCCCGCCGAACACCCGTCCATATTATCGAGAAAATTAAAGACATTCATAATCCCGACAATCCACAGTACCGACAGCAGAGTCGTGATGAACTTGTTATGAATGAACATCTCGACGCGTATATCGGCAAAGACCGCCGCAGCAGCCGCAGCCCCAAACTGCACCGCCAGCTTCAGATAAGGCCCCAGCCGTTTCTTGTCATCCCACAACCCCAAAAGATGCAGCAGTGCCGCACATCCCAGCACTACCCACAGCTCCCGGCTGCGATTTAAAAATCCTTCCAGATGCTCACTGAGGCTCTGGTCGATAAACACAAACTTCCCCGCTCCGGCCAGATACCCCCCCGCCAGCCCGGCCAGAATAAACAACGCAATCGTCCAGAAAATGGCGATTCCGCCGCCCAAAGCAATGACCGTCCGATGATAGCGGTCCTGCCGCGGATGGGCACAGAAATCGACCGCTATGGCCGCCCTTCGCACCAGCGCCGTCAGAACCGCCGAGACCGCAAACGCCCCAACCGGCAAAATCAAAGCTAAAACCATTACATGTGAAATCGGATTAATCCTTTCTTATTGCCTGTCATCGAATCATTCGGTATCCGAATCAGTCGATGATGCCGACGACGACGCCAAATCCCGCCGCTGGGCTGCGAGTTTTTCACGCGCCGTTGACAAAAATGCGTTATACCGTCCGCTCTTAAAATCGGGAAACGTATAGGGATAGACCTGCCAGACACCCTTATTATAGGTCAGTGTCACCTCCGCCCACATCCCATCGCCGATATACACCCGATGGGCAAAATTCTTGGTCGAGGCCAGCACCAGCTTGCTCGGTTCCAGATACCCCGGGTCAAGATTTACCGGCCGGGGCCACGACGTCGCCAGCACCTCGGCAAGCTGCATCTCCATTCGATTGGTCTGGTGCTTGACACCCCCCAGACGGCCCGGATCAATGGGGGTCTCAATGCTCACAAATCGCCGTAAAATCGCCGGCCCGGCCTGCTGTTGGTAATAGGCCGTCATGTCAAACGGGTACACCGGACTGACCAGGTCGGCCTTGCCGAACGCCTCGGCCACCGCCGACTCCGCCGCCGCAAGACACCGCTGGTCGGCCGCCAAAATCCCAATAATCAGCTTGACCGGCTGAGGTTGCTGTATTTCCCACATTCTATCGTTTCCAGGTCCAGTTCTATTGCTCCCATATTCTAATCATACGATGGATAAATGCAAAGAATCTCTTTTTTTACAGGAAACCAACAAAAAAAGCCGTGGACAAACTCCACGGCTTTATCATCTCACCCTAAATTAACAGCCTTACAGACTCCGGCGTCTCCGAAGCCAGCCGACCAGACTCGTGCCCATCGCACCCAGCAGAATCGCGCCGGGAGCAGGAACCACTGAAATCGCATCCAGCTTGACATCGTCCAGCAGCATCCCAATGTTATCTCCGCCAACACCTTCAAAGCTGATGGTGATGTTCTTGGCTTCGGCAAGCGTGAACTGCTTGGTATAAGATGTAAACGGAGCATTCTGTGACAGGGAATACGTATCAGACAAAACTCCCACATTAACCTTTACATTGACAGTTTCCTGGGAGCCATTGCGATGATTTCCGGCCAGTTCATACGACAATTCGTAAGTCCCCGCCTGAAGCGAAAACGTCTTGGAAAGCATCAAGCCAGCATTGCTGGTTGAACCGTCCATATCCACATACAGACCATTGCCCGGCAGGAAGTCGTGAAACTTGTTCCCGATCAAATCGACAGTACCCTCGGATACGGTCCAATTCGCAAAACCGGTGTAATTCAATACTCCAACTCCGCCGTTTTCTGAATCAAAATTATCAAAAAACAAGGTGACCGCTGCCGGGGATAATACGCCCAGCGTCAATACCGCCAACAACAAAAGTGCTTTTTTCATCATTTTCTCCTCAATTATGGGTTAGAAATTAGGATAAGCGGCAGATCATCAAACCTGCCGCTTTTTTTCTTATTCATTCAAGAGATTAACGAATTACAGACTCCGACGACGACGCAGCCAGCCAACCAGACTCGTGCCCATCGCACCCAGCAGAATCGCACCGGGGGCCGGAACCACGGTC
The DNA here is from genome assembly GCA_002482415.1 of Phycisphaerales bacterium UBA7708. Lineage (GTDB taxonomy): Bacteria > Planctomycetota > Phycisphaerae > Sedimentisphaerales > Anaerohalosphaeraceae > Anaeroglomus. The sequence goes on along the minus strand of DLFY01000051.1, from coordinate 13,178 downwards.
GCACCCAGATCGGTGACAAGCAATCCTGTGGGATTACCAGTTTGCTGCGGGAAATTATACACTTCGAATCTCAGCGTATTTTGACCGGCAGCAAAACCCGATGTAATAGCAAAGTCTGTCAGCTTTCCAAATCCCGCAAAAGCCGAATTGGTGCTTCCCATCGAAGCAACTTCAACGCCATTAAGCAGAATTTTGCCCGAATTGTCGGTTGCCCACTTACCACTGATGCTGACATTGGACGGAGCCGTATCAGTAATATCAAAGTTCAGCTCATAAACGTACCAGCCGGAGGCATCGGTAATATTAGATGCGGTTGGACCAATCCACATGGCACTGCTGCCCGGAGCAACCCAGGCGGAATGCTTGGTGATGGCGTATGCTGTCAGGCCGGTCGGGTCGATCAGCGTATAGTGCGAATCCGCCGTCCCGGAAGCCAGCACAACACCATTGTCATCCACGCCGGTGTTAAAAAGACCTGTTACCGCCGCATGGGACAACACGCCCAGCGCCAATACCGCCAACAACAACATTACTCTTTTCATCATTCTCTCCCTTCACAATTAAACAGTTTCTCAAAATATGTTTTAAGAATGGAAAACACTCCACCCCCACATTACGACATTTGCCTATATTATCTTTTTTTGATAACAAAATCAAGAAAATAATTGATTTGGCAAGGATAAGTAGAATAGGAATTGCTAATAAATGTTAAGTATGTGTTTACATATTCTTCATGTATCGATTTAAACAGGATTTAAGCAGGATTTTTGTGCCGGGAAATAGAAAAGAGGAACCAGATGACCTGCATCTGATTCCTCCTCCTCACATTGAAGCTTCACACAAAAGACGTTCGGGGGGGAGAACGACTTTTCTGTATTATAACAAAATAGCCAGACTCGATTCAACCCTGAAATTGATTTCCCTGTATTTTTACAGGAAATTCCTCGAATTAAAGATAAAATCGGCCTTTCATAGATATTCGTTTTTCTGTCTCATCCGGCTAAGCATTGACATTCTTTCATGAAATGCGTATGCTGATATCACATAGCCGACACTGGCGGGATAGATTGTCGTTTTTCCGCGGTCGGCCCGGACGCCATACTCATAAGGATATAACCATGAAACGCTGGTTTTGGCTGTTACTCATACCGCTGATGGCTCTGGCCGGATGCTGCAACTGTCTGTTTGGAGGCAAAACAATGACCCAGGAACCCATGCTGGCCCATAGCGTGTTTTTCACCCTGAATGACAACTCCGCCCCGCAAAAGGAACGATTGCTCGAGGAGTGCTACACCTACCTGAAAGACCACCCCGGCGTGACCTTCTTCTCCGCCGGCCTGCGGGATACACAACTGACCCGGCCGGTCAACGACCAGGCCTTCGATGTCGCCCTGACCGTCGTATTCAAGACCCGCAAAAACCACGAGGACTACCAGGTCGCCGCCAAACACAAGGAATTCATCCAGCGCAACCAGGCCAACTGGAAACAAGTCCGCGTCTTCGACTCGCTGGTCTGGTAACGCCCTCAACAAAAACAAACGGGGCCGAACAGGAGGATTCCCATTCGGCCCCGCTTTTGCTTATAAGGCATAAATCTAAGCTTTGTCAGCAGTACTACAGACTCCGTCTCCGACGCAGCCACCCAACCAGACTCGTACCCATTACACCCAGCAGAATCGCACCGGGAGCCGGAATGGCAACGAGTTTGACATTGTCCAGAAGCATTCCAATATTATCACCACCGTCACCATCAAAGCTGATTGTAATCTTTTGTGGGGAAGTAAGCGTAAACTGTGTCGAGAACAGTGTAAAAGGAGCATTCCAATCTAGGGATTCCGTATTGGAGATAATCCCTCCGTCACCCACCACATTCACATTTACAAACACTTTGTCTCCTGGCGAATTCCGCTGATTGCCGGCCAACTCATACGAAAACTCATATATTCCGGCCTGAAGTTGAATTTCCTTTGAGAGCATTAAACCAGCCTCGTTTGTCGAGCCATCCATATCGACATACAGGCCATAGGTGGGAAAGTAATTCCACGGAGAACCAACGCCGATTAAATCCACTGTACCACCTGAAACACTCCAATTCGCAAAGCCAGTATAGTTAAGTTGATAAATACCGCCGTTTTCTAAATTGAAATCATCAAAAAACACCGGCGCCGCCGAGGACATGATCCCCAGCCCCAGCACCATCAATAACAATAGTACTTTCTTCATCGTTTTCTCCTATTTCTTTCTTAAATGCTTTTTTTCACGCGGCAGATCACATCAACCCGCCGCCCTGATCGATTCTTTTCTTAACAACACAAGCTTACAAACTCCGTCTCCGACGCAGCCAGCCAACCAGCCCCGTCCCCATCATCCCCAGCAGAATCGCACCCGGAGCGGGAACGACCTGCTGGAAGGCTATTGATGTCTGCATTTTAAAGTTCGATTCGGTAGTGTGTCTTTCGGCAAAGAACAAATCAAACGTGTAGGTGTCACCAACTGTCAGCCCTAGCGAATCAAGATTCACTGAACCATCCAACGCAGAATGTATACCGCCTAAGTCAATGACCAGTTGGTCATTAATAAAGACCCACAGATCGTCATCACCTCTAAAATTAAACGTTTCACCGCCTTTATAGGTGAACGAATTATGCAGTTCAAGGGTGAAGTGGTAGTTATGGCTGCGTCCTTCATTCCCCAAAAGCTGGCCGTCTATCGGGAAGAAAGTGGAATTCTGATAGCTGTAAATGCCGGGAGAAGTTTCAGTCAACTCAAGATTATACGCAATACTCTGATTGAGGGGATCGTTGTTATACCATTTGTTAAAATTCACGGCACCGCTGGTCGATCCCTCCGCTCCAAGCCCGCCGTTATACACCGGCTTTTTATCAGCTCCTATGGTTGGGCCGACAATTCCGGTCTCAAGGCCTGTGATTTTGCTTTCGAAATCGGGATGGGTAGAATCGCTAAAATCCCGAATAGTCGTACTCAAAGTCACTGCCGCCATCGCCGGCACAACAAGTGCGACGAATAAAATAAGAAGTGCGAACTTTTTCATTGTCTCTCCCTTTCCCAAATGTACCTGACATTACATTATGTTGTGCAGCAGGTCACATGACCCGCTGCCGTGTTCATCTGCGTTACTGCAAGTACTCAAAAAAACGGAGTCGCACAGCATCTCTCTGCTGACCCCGAAGTCGGCCTCTATGAAATTATCAGAATGACTTACTGCGATGATTCGGGTATGAAATGAACGCGGGTGTTTTCTCCCATCCGGCGTATTTCATGCCTCCGCACTCCATTATATAGGACTATTATACAAAAAACGCTTCCTCTATGTCTATTGGGGAAACTACGTATATTGCATTTTTTCACCCCTGTTTTTAGCCCAAAAATGAGGGTGCTGTAAAATTTATAAGATATCCAGAGTCGCCTACTCTTCATTTAAGCCTATGCCGACAAAAAATCGCAGGGACAATACGGCCGTCAGGGAGACAAGTGAGGTACATGTATACAAGTATACAGGAATACAAGAATACATGCTGGGCGAGCACGGGGTGAAACAGGGTGACCGCGGGTCGTGCCCTACGGAAAAAAAGACAAGCACGGGGTGGCAATGGGCGGGCACGGGGGCCGGCCCCTACTTGGGGAGGGCTTTGATGAGTGCGGCGACGACTTCGTCGGAGGCTGTGAAGGCGGTGTCTCCGCCCTGGTTGATGCAGACCAGCACAGCGAAGTCCCGGCTGGGGGCGAGCCAGGTGTTGGCATAGTTCATGGTGTTGGAGCCTGTATGGTTGAGGACAATCCCGCCGCCCCAGTCACGGGTGACGGCCAGCCAGCCGAGGGCGTGGTCGTCGCCAAAGGGCGGCGTGTGGAGAGTACGATAGGTGTCGGGGGTCATCAGGGCGGATTTGCCCATACCGCCGCGAAGCTGGTCGATGATAAACTTCGCCCAGTCGGTGATGCTGGCATGGACGCAGCCGGCCGGGGCCATGACCAGCGCGTTATCCATATTCGGGCCGTTGCCCTCGACGGAGGAACCATCGGCGCGATGTCCCCACGGCTGGTCGAGCAACCCCGGCGTTCCCACCCCGCCGAAACCGGCAGTGGTCATGCNNTCCTGAATCTGGTCTTCCCAGGACTTGCCTGATATTCGCTCGACGGCAATTCCCGCGACAACATATCCGAGATTGGAGTAATGGGCCTGGGTGCCGGGGGTGTATTTGGGCTTTTGGATCAGGGCCTGTTCCAGGACCGCCTGACGCTGGCGGCGGATATCGCCGAGTAAGGCAAACAACCGCCAGTTGAGGTTTTCGGTCAGCCCCGCG
>DLFY01000051.1:265-8847 GCA_002482415.1 Phycisphaerales bacterium UBA7708 | reverse complement strand
GCTGGGGATGAATGCGGTCGGCCAGCTCGGGAAACAGCTCGGCCAGCGTCGAGGTCCAGCGGACTTTTTTCTGTTCGACAAGCCGGGCGACGACGGCGGCGGTCATGGCCTTGGTATCGGAGCCCAGATGCCACAGGTCACTGGTGGTGACGGGAGCAGCATCCCCCCAACGGCGAAGGCCGACGGCGCCGATGGCGATAATGCCATCGCTGTTGACCACAGCGGCACAGATGGCCGGGACGTTGTGTTTTTGACGAATCGGCTCCAACAGGTCAGCAATGTCTGCAACCTTTGGTTTCGGGGATTCCACAGCAACTTTGTCCTGAGCCTGACCCTGACATCCGCCGCATAAGACTATCACTAACGCTATCGCTGTCACGATGTTATGATTCATTACCAACTCCTGTTTTGGTCTCGATTATCACGGTCTGATGCTGCTGGATATGCAAGGGCTTGTCAAAGCGAATCCGGACCTTCTGGCCTTGCTGAGTCCACTGGACTGCGAGGGTGCGAGATGGTCCCTGCTGAGAGACGAGGCTTGCAGTGATGGTTCGGGGAACGGCGTTATTGACCATCCGGCAGGTGAATTCGTTGAGCTTGAGTGAGCCATAATGCAGTTCGATCCGCTGGGTCTGAAACTGAGCATCGGCGGTCTGTCGCAGGGTTCCCCAGCCCTGAGCGGCGGTAAACGGGGCGGCGAATTGTTCGGGCGACAGCTTCGGGTCAATGCCGAGGCGACCCAGGGGGCCGTGATAGTCCAGGCCGCAAACGGCCTGAAAGATGCCGAAGCCGGCCATGGCGCGGGCGTAGTGGTCGGAACATTCGATTTCGTTGTAGGGGTTACGCAAGGCGGCGTTGTAGCGGTCGTGGATGGCGCGGGCGATGGCCAGGCCTTCGGTGAGCAGGCCTTCGTAAATCATGTGGGCGGCGGCCTGATACTCGAAGCCGCTCATGCATTCGTTGAAATACATGTACTGCCAGTGCTGTTCCCAGTTTTCGGGGCGGCCGCTGCGGGGCCAGGTGCACATCAGCAGACCCGCATCGCCGGCGGTCGCATACCACCGTCCGCGGGTGAAGGCGGCGCGGAACGGTCCGACATCGGGGACAAAGTTGTAGCGCCAGAGGGATTGGAGGGCTGTTTTTTGTTTGTCGGGGTCGAACAGGTGGCCGAGGCCGACCCAGTGGGCCCAGGTCTGGCCGACGATCTGGTCGATATAGCAGCCATCACGGACGGCGACGGCGGTCTTGCGATTGGGATCTTCGATCTGGATAAAGTATTCGCCGTTGAACAGTTCGAGGATGGATTGGGCACCCTTGTCGGCGATGGTCTTACAGTGGGTGGAAAAGGCAGTATCGCCGATTTCGGCGGCCATGGCCTGGCCGGCACGCAGGGCGGCCAGATAGAGCGAGGCCAGAAAGCTGATCTTGCCGAACCAGGAGGCGTCGAGTGTGTTGGGCTGGTCGCCTTCGATGATGCCGTCGTCGTTGCCGTCTTTGGCAATGAGATACTGGATGGCGCGCTTGATGTTGGGCCAGTTTTTGCGGAGGAAGACATCGTTAGCAGACATCTGGTGTTCGCGATAGGCACCGAGGATGCGTCCGCACTGGCCATCATCGGCAGCTTCGTTGGCCTTGTCAAGGCCGGCACGCATGCCGATGGAACCGTCGTCATGCTGGGCGATGCCGAGGTCCACCCGCTGACGCATGTCGCGTTCCATGGCGGGGAATAATCGCGCGGGTGCCTGGGCGTAGTGCCAGACGTGGGTGCAGGTTCCTTCGCAGCAGCCGATGCCTTCCCATGCCCAGAAGCGGCCGTCTTTGAATCGATAGCAGGTGGTCGTGGCCAGGGTTGACGTGTTGGCCATGGTGCGGTCCAGCAGCCAGTATGGCAGCGTGGAGTCGTACCAGGTTTTGACCCACAGGCGGGTCGTCTCGGTAAGGCGGGTAAGGTTGTCCGCGATATAATGAGAGACTGCCAGGGCGGAGTCGAATCGGGCAGCATATTCATGGCCGACCCAGCGATCGCCGACACCGCGTCCGTAGAGATTGGGAAAATGCCAGCAAATGACAAAGGGAACGCTTTGGCTGCGGCCGGGGGCAAGGGTGATGGTTCGGCTGAGGGTGCCGATGAGCTTTTGTCCGAGGGGAACCTCGGCGGAGTCTTTTTGCGGGGCTGCTGCATTGATTGATGCGACGGTGGCGGTATTGTCGTCAGGGTTGAAGATGGACAGGGTCATTGTGCCGAAATCGGGCAGCATTTCGAGTTTGGATTCGGCGAGCGGCTGATCGGTGAAGACGATTTGATCGACGCCGATATTACCCCAGCCGCTAGTGGCCTGATCGACTATGCGAATGACGGCCTGTTTGCCTTCGTGGGGGCAGAGGTTCATCTGGACGGGAGTCATTTGATTGCCGGCTCGCCCGGTTGTTGAGGCCACCACCGTATTATCCACGAAGACTTCAAGGCAGGTTTGCCCAGCATGATTTCCGCCGCCGATGAGGCAGTTGATGAAATGACGTTCAATGGTGAACGGGCGGCTGGTTAAGGTGCCTGTTTTGGCATCTTTTTCAGCGACCGACTGGCCGGGGGCGGAGGCGTGACTATTGACCACACGGGCACCCTGGCCTTTGACATCGCCCTGGTAGTCAGGGATGTCGGTCATTTTGACGGGGCCGGGGCCAAAGGCGTCGCCGGTGACCTGCCAGCCCTGCCAGTCGGGCTTTTCGAAATCCTCGAACAGGATATCGGGGCGGCTGGATGCCTCAGATGGTAATGGACTTGCGGAGCAATCCAGCGATACGAGATTACTGCGGCGACGGATTTGATTCTTCAGCAGGCCTGCGGTTTTGTCTGCATTGCGATGGCAGACTGGATTCTGCAGCCGGCCGGTCAGGGTGAGCGTCACTGATTGATCGCTGGTGTTGGTCAGGGTGTAATTGAGCATGACTGCCGGAAGCGAGGAGTCTTCCAGATTCAGCGGGATAAATGGTGAAAACGCTTCCAGTTCGGCCTTGACGGGGCAGCCTGTTTGTTGATAACGGATACGAGCCAGCGGATAACGCCCGTCAAAGGTAATCGACGAAAAGCCTTCCGTGGTCAGGGGAAGGGATTTGCCTGCGATTTCCAGGGCAAACGACAATTCGAATGGGGAGGTAATGGGGGACGGCTCGACATAATTGGCGCCGTCCCGCATGACGATATTCTTGCCCTTGTATTCCACGGGACGTGGATTGATGCCTTCCTGGTCACGGTTGAAAACATCCCACAGCCAGAGCCGGCCATCACCGCTGAGATAGACAGTCCCGGCAAACAGACCGCCGACGGGCATGCCGATATGGCCAAGAGCCTCGGGATGCGTAACGGTGTCTTTGGTACCGCGTTCAAAGAGCGACTTGACCCAGGCCGGGTGCAGACGTTTATCTTGGGGAATCACCCGCAGATAGTCGTTTTTATCCTCGAAAGGCCCGGCAATCAGCGATGTGTTTTTGAAGGCCAGCGCCGCAGTGGTTAAGCCTGTCAGTTTGACAAACTCGCGACGCGACATCGAAGAACCCGTGTTTTGTCGACAATTGCATTGTGTATTCATTGCTGTACTCCTGTCTGTGCCGAATCCGCACCTCGCGGATTTTTACGGCCAGATGGATTTTAGCTGATATACATCCAGTTTTTCAACAAGAATATCGCCCTGGCTGGCACGGAATTGCAGCGAGTCGGAACGCAGAGTCAGGTTGACGCCAAGGGGCATATAGATAAGGCCGTTGTTGGCGAAGATTTCGATGCTCATGCGGTCAACCAGCACCTCGATGCGAATTTTGCCATCGATGGGTGCCAGCGGGGCGGATTTATCGAGGCACGTCAACTGCTGCTTTGCCGCATCATAGACGATGGGGGTATCGCGGATGACCAGCGAGCAGGACTGGGCATCCTGGGGATTGAATTCAGCGAGGATGTGGAACAATTCGCCCTTGATATCTGCCAGCGGATTATCGCCGGGCTTGACGGTCAGATTGGTCTTTTGCCAGTGCTGCTGATGGAGGCTTTCGATTTCACGAATGGGTTCGGTGAACATCCGGATGCCGTCGGGGGTCGTGCGCAGGGTCAGCGTGACCGGGAACAGAATCATCTGATTGAAGGGCATCTCCGGCATATTGATCCTTGCCCAGCCCATCTGTACGCGACGACCATCCGAGGGCGGCATATCGTTAAATGTCTGGGAGGCATAGAAGCAGTTGCCGTATTCAAATTTGAGCAAGCCCGTGTCTGGAACAAATCGCGTTCCGTCGAAGCGGCCGATTTTATAATCGCCGCTGGCACCATAGACAACCCACCTGGCGTTTGCCGGATTGCCATCCACCGGCAATTCAAACAGCTCCGGACATTCGAAGAATCCATCCACATCACTTTGCCTGTGCCATGTTTTCAGGTCGGAGGAATTAAAAATTGACAGCGTCGAGCCATCGATCCACAGAATCATAATCCATTTGTTTGTCGGTTTATGCCAGAAGACCCTGGGATCGCGGCTGCCGTCGATGATCTTGTCGATGACAGGATTGTGTTCGTATTTGGTCCAGGTCTTGCCGCCGTCGCGGCTGTATGCCATCGATTGGGTGAAAGGCTTGCCCTGCGACAACGGGTTATTGCCGCCAGCGGAGGTGTAAAACGCCACGAGGGTCTTTTCGTCATCCATCTGCAGGCCGGAGGTGTTGTTGTGATCCACGACCGCGGAGCCCGAATAGATGGTGCCCAGTGCATCGGGATGAAGAGCATCCGGCCGTTCCTGCCAGCGCACCATATCGGTACTGACGGCGTGGCCCCAGGTCATATTGCCCCAGTTCCAGCCATAGGGATTGTGCTGATAGAACAGATGGTACCGGCCTTTGTAATAGACCATGCCGTTGGTGTCGTTGAGCCAGCCGCGCCGGCTGGAGAAGTGGAACTGCGGGCGAAGCGCTTCGCGGTAGAGGGTGTCCTGGCCGGGGAAGGTGTCGGCGTGAGTGACGGCATCAAAGCCGGTCTTCCAGGCCGAGTCATAGCGATCGATTTGGAGGATACCTTGTTTGCCTGCAAATTCACTGACATCCAGATAGACCCAGAAATCCGGCTCTTCGGGAGCGATTTCAATCTGGAATTCGCGTACGCACTGCTTATCGATAAACAGGCGAACGAGGCGGTTTGCAGCACCAGTCTTGACGGGGAAATTCAGATATTTTTTCTGCAGGTCGAAGATGCGTTCTTTATTGGCAATGACCTGATGGCGGGTATTGCTCTGAACAATGTGGTCCACGTTGATGTGGCCCCATCCGCCGGTGTGCTGGTCGATAATCTCAATCCGGACGGTCTGGCCGGCCAGTTCGCTGACATTCCATGACTGCCAGTCGAGCTGTTCGGAGCCGCCGGGGGCGGTGTTGGGACCGGCTGCGGTACGGACGACTTTGCCGTCGGCCAGCAGGTTCATACAGGTCTGGCCGGAGTGACCGCCGCCGCCGATGAGGAAATTGATAAAATTGCGTTCGATTTTGAAGGCCGGCGAAGTCAGGGTGCCGGTCGTGCCATCGCCCTGATAGAAGGTATTGACCAGGCCCTTGCCTTTGAAGCCGGAGACCTGCATTTGGCTGGGCAGGGTTCCGCGGGCGGGGCCGGGACCGAAGGCCTGGCCGGCGGCCTGCCAGTCGCCGTAGGTATCACCTTCGAAATCGGCGATGAGAATATCCCCAGCGGCAGCCATGGCCGGAATAACACATAACAGCATCCATACAAAACACGTCAATAATGAATTCATAGCTGTTCCTCTGGCAGGCTCATTTTTTGAGTCCGCTGGTGAATACCTGTTTTGTTGTCAGCGGGGCAGGCCTGAGATAGCCCCCGTGGGACAGATTTTGATACATTCGTCGGCACAGGCCCCAGACAGGCTCTGGGCCAGTAATCCATGCAGGGGGACGGCGATTTCGGTTTCAAAACCGCGGCCGGCAAATGCAAGCCCTTTCTGGTCAGCGTATTTGCGGGCGGTCTGGACACACAGACCGCACAAGATGCACTTGCCCTGCTCGAAGACAAGGCCATACGGTGTTGTCTGGCGTGTGAAGGGTTTGCGATGGCCTTTGTATGTCTGCTGGCGAACATGATGCTGTTCGGCCAGGTTGCGGAGGACGCAGGCGTCCTTTTTCAGGCAGTCACAGCCGAGGCATCGTTTTGATTCCATCACGGCATCGGCGGGCGCCAATCCATCGCCGGACCTGGACACGGTACGACGCGGTCCGGTTTCAGCCGTCGCAAGAAACTGCTGCATTTCGCCTTCGGCAAGCTGGCCCAGGCGACTGTTAAACCGTTCGTGAACGCCTGTAACGGTTTTGCCGGATAAAAATTGCACAATCGATATGGCCGCTTCTTTGCCATCGGCAACCGCCCGGACGGCCAGGCGTCTGCGGCCAATGGCTTCGCCGCCGGCGAAGATGTTATTCTGACCAACCCGAAAAGTCTTCGAGTCCACCTTGATTCCCTTATCCGTCGCCTCAAGCCCGAAAGCATGCACATCGGCTTTGCCGACGGCCGCAAATACCGCATCGAATTCCGAACTGAGCTGCTGGAAAGACAGTGTGCGGCCAATCTCGACATTGCCGCAGAATTCAATCCCCGGTAGCGACAGCAGGGTATCGATTTCGGCCCTGAGCACCTCCGGCGGCAAGAGCGTTTTATCAATCGTCGCCAGCATCCCGCCGGGCTGAGGATTCTTATCGAAAATAACCGACGCGACGCCTGCTGCGGCCAGATAATATGCCGCGGCCAGTCCGCATGGGCCGGCGCCAATGATAGCCACCTTTTTGCCGGTCAGTGGTTTGCACTGCGGCTGATACGGTTTGCCCGAGGCCAAATCCCAATCGGCGACGAATCGCTTTAATAAACAAATCGATACCGCCGCATCATGTCCCGCCCGGCGGCAGACTTTTTCGCAGGGGGCCGGACAGATTCGACCTAATATCGCCGGCAGAGCAATATCGGCCTTAATGGTCGCGATGGCTTTGTCGAGTTTACCAGTAGCAATCTGCCGCAGCATCTGCGGGATATCCATCTCGGCCGGACACCCCCGCTGGCAAGGCCCCATACAATCGCCGGCGTGTTCACTAAGCAGCAGAGCAAGAGCCGACTGCCGCGCGGCCAGGACCTGCGGCGTATCGGTGCGAATCCGCATTCCTTCCTGAGCCAGGGCCCCGCAGGAGGGAATCAGCGCCCCCGACCGCTCCATCGCCACGACACAAACCATGCAGCTTGTCGATGGCGTACAGCCGGGCTTGAAGCACATCGTGGGAATCGCAATGCCCAGCTTTGCCGCCGCCTGCAGGACCGTCGTTCCCGGTTCCACATGGACGTGATGGCCGTCAATGGTCAATTGAATTTGGTTATCATGATGCGTCATCGCTTAAGACTCCACATCCACGGCTTTGGCCGGGCAGACCGCTTTGCAGGTTCCGCACCGCACGCATTTTTCGTGCTGAATGCGATGCTTGCGGTACGGCTCGGGCGTAATCGCCTCGACCGGGCAGCGCTGGGCACAGAGCGTACAGCCGATGCAGTTATCATTAATCACATAACGAATCAGCCCCTTGCACTTGCCCGCCGGGCAGCGGCCATGCTTGTGGGCCTCGTATTCCTCGCGGAAATAGTGCAGCGTCGATAAGACCGGATTGGGCGCGGTTTTACCCAGCCCGCACAGACTGCCGGATTTAATCTGCTTAGCCAGAGCTTCCAGTGCATCGAGGTCACACGGCTTGCCCTCGCATAAATCCGTCAGCATCTCCAGCATCCGCTTGGTGCCGACGCGGCAGTAGGTGCATTTGCCGCAGGACTGGGCCTGGGTGAATTCCAGAAAATAGCGGGCGATATCGACCATGCAGTCGTTTTCGTCCAGCACGACCATGCCGCCGGAGCCCATCATGGCCCCCACCGACAGCAGGGATTCATAATCAATCGGCGTATCGGCCAGGGACGCGGGCACACATCCACCGGATGGTCCGCCGATCTGGACGGCCTTGAATTTCGCTCCGCCGGCGACACCGCCGCCGATTTGTTCGACGATGTGGCGAATGGTCATNNCCATCGGCACTTCAATCAGTCCGCCGCGAGCGACTTTGCCGGTCAGGGCAAAGACCTTGGTGCCCTTGCTGCCGGCGGTGCCGATGGATGAATAGGCCCCGGGTTCACTGCGGAATATCCACGGAATCGCGGCATAGGTTTCGACATTATTAATCAGCGTGGGCTTGTCCCACAGGCCTTCTTCGGCCGGGTACGGCGGACGCAGGGACGGCATCCCTCGCTTGCCTTCAATCGACGCCAGCAATGCCGTTTCCTCGCCGCAGACAAACGCCCCGGCCCCTTCCATAATCGACAGTTTCAAATCTCCCAGCAGGCCGCGCTCATGACAAATCTCAATCGCAGCCCGAATCCGCTGGACTGCCAGCGGGTACTCGGCCCGAATATACAGCACGCCTTCTCTGGCGCCGATAGCCCGGGCGGCAATGGCCATCCCTTCCAGCACACGGTAAGGATAGCTTTCCAGAATCATCCGGTCCATGAACGCGCCGGGGTC
>DLFY01000051.1:0-190 GCA_002482415.1 Phycisphaerales bacterium UBA7708 | reverse complement strand
ACCGCGGCCGCGCAGGCCGGACTCGATGACTCGTTCGATAATCGCATCGGCAGACATCCGGCTGGCCTGCTGCCAGCCCTGCCATCCCTGATGACGCAGGTATTCATCCATGTCCAGCGGATTGAGCCGTCCGCAGTATTCGGTGGCGATACGCTGCTGGCCGCCGAGGAAGGTGCAGATTTCCCCATCC
>DLFY01000086.1:226-9634 GCA_002482415.1 Phycisphaerales bacterium UBA7708 | reverse complement strand
ACTGCTCAATGCGGCGATGGAATCCCTTCGCCCCGGCGGACGATTTGCCACCTTTGCCTATCTGCAAGGTCTGCTATTGCCCTCGGGTCAGCGGTTCCGTAAAAAATTGCGCGAGACTTTTTCCAGAGTCCATATCGGCCGGATTATCTGGAGAAATCTGCCGGCAGCGTTTGTTTATCGCTGCATAAAATAACTGTAACTTCCAGTAATCATGAGTCATCTTTGTAAAGAAGGCTTTGCCTGTCGATAATAATTGCGGATTGGCCGCAAAGGCAAGCCATAAAGACGTCGAAAACAGGGTTATAAACCATTTCTGGAGACGAACTTATGAATCGAAGAGACTTTGTGGCCACAACGCTGGCTACCGCAGGACTCACCTCTTTACCTCTGGCGGCATCAGCCATCGCCCAGGAATCTTCCTCCACTGATATCAAACCATTCAAGCTCAAGTATGCCCCCTCACTGGGAATGTTCCGAAATCATGCCGGCAACGACCCGATTGACAACATTAAATTCTGCCATGATCAGGGCTTCCGAGCGGTTTTCGAGAACGGCATGATGGGTAAATCCCCGGAAGAACAGGAAAAAATCGCCAAAACACTGGCGGATTTGAAGATGGACCTGGGACCCTTTGTTCTGTATGCCGATTTCGGCAAGGCCTCGATGGTCTATAAAAGCGGCTCTGTCAAAGACATGCTGATCGACCTGATGAAAAAAGGCGTTGAATGCGCCAAACGAAGCAATACCAAGACCGCCCTGCTGGTTCCGGGACGCTATGACCTGAGCATGGAATGGGGCTACCAGACCGCTAATGTGATCGACAACCTGCGGTACTGCATGGAGATTTGCGAACCGGCCAACATGGTGCTGGTCCTTGAGCCGCTGAATCCGTATGACCATTCTGGATTGTTTTTAACCAAAATGCCCCAGGCGTATGAAATCTGCCGGGCCGTCAACAGCCCCTGCTGCAAGATTGTCAATGATATGTATCATCAGCAGATTACCGAAGGCAACATTATCCCCAATATCGACCGGTCATGGAGCGAAATCGGGGCATTCCATATCGGCGACAACCCCGGCCGCAGAGAACCCACCACCGGTGAAATCAACTACCGCAATGTCTTTGCTCATATCCACAAAAAAGGCTACCAGGGTGTTCTGTGCATGGAACACGGACTCAGCAAAGGCGGCAAAGAAGGTGAACAGGCGCTGCTGGCGGCGTACCGCTGGTGCGATGACTTTGAAGTCTAAAATACGGAGGGATTCGTAATGTGCAGGAAATCAGCATTCAACCTGTTGCTTGCGGCAGCGGTTGTGGCTTTAGCCGCCGGCGGCTGCAGCCAGAAACATCGCGTCTTTTCAGGTAAAGACCTTACCGGCTGGACGGCATATCCCGCCAACACGCTGGGCATCTGGTCGGTCAGGAATGGTGTCATCCACTGTGAAGGCAAGCCCAACGGCTATATCCGTACCGAGCAGGAATACAGTAATTACCACCTCCATCTGGAATGGCGATGGGTGGAGACTCCCACCAACAGCGGCGTTCTGCTGCACACAACCGGGCCGGATACGGTCTGGCCCAATGCCATCGAANNTTGATGAACAGCAATGCAGGGGATATTTACCTGATTGGCCAGGGCGTCTCGGTTGCCAAATTTGACATGACCATCGCCACCGATGAGAAAAACACCGTCAAACGTGTTCCCAAACAACTGGACAGCTCGGAAAATCCCGCTGGCGAATGGAATACCTATGACATCTTCTGCAAAAATGATTCCATCAAGCTGTTTGTCAATGGATTTCTCCAGAATGAAGTCACCCAAGCCAGTAAGACCACCGGCAGTATTTGTCTGCAAAGCGAAGGCTCGCCGATTGAGTTCAGAAACATTTATCTGGAACCCCTGAAATAAAGGACCGAGGTGCGGATATGACGGTACTATCGCGAAGAGAATTGCTCAAAGGAGCGGCAGCGGCTTCCGCAACAGCAATTCTGACATTGAATGGGGCGGTGTTTGCCGCCGGCGGCGACCGAATCGGCGTGGCCTTAATCGGCTGCGGCGGTCGGGGGACGGGTGCAGCTCTGGATTGCCTGACTGCCGATCCGTCCGTGGAAATTGTGGCCCTGGCGGATTTATTCAAGGACCGCCTTGAAAGCTGCCTGAAACAATTGCGAGAATCCCCTTTTGCCAACCGTATTAAAGTCACCGAAAATACCTGCTTCATCGGATTTGACGCCTATCAGAAAGCGGTCGCTGCAAACCAGGCCATGCTGGTCATCGAGGCCTGCCCGCCGCATTTCCGTCCGCTGCATGTGAAAGCCGCCATCGAGGCAGGCAAACACGTCTTTATGGAAAAGCCAGCAGGCGTTGACCCGGCAGGCATTCGTTCGCTTCTGGCAACAGCCGACCTGGCCGACAGCAAAGGCCTTTCGATTACTGCCGGCACACAGCGGCGGCATCAGGCCCATTACATCGAAACAATCCGACGCATTGCAGACGGCCAAATCGGACAAATTCGCTCGGCCACCTGTTTCTGGAACGGCGGCGATATGCTGGGGTACTGGCAATGGTACGAAAAAAACAACCTGCCTGGAATGGAATGGCAGTGCCGCAACTGGCCATGGTACACCTGGCTTTCCGGGGATCATATCGTGGAACAGCATGTCCATAACCTGGATGTCGTGAACTGGGCCATCAACGGTCACCCCATCAGCGCCATGGGAATGGGGGGCCGGCAGCTCCGTACCCTCGGCAATATCTATGATCATTTTGCCGTGGATTTTGAATATGCCGACGGCGTCCGGGTTACCAGCATGTGCAGGCAGATCAACGGCTGCAGCGACCGGGTATGCGAATACATCATCGGCACCACCGGTGTCGCGTATCTGGACGGTTCCAATGGACGAATTGAAGGCGCAAAACCATGGACGTTTACCGGTCAGGGCGAAAATCCCTATGTCCAGGAACACAAGGATTTGATTGCGGGAATTCGATCCGGAAAACCGCTCAACGAAGCCCGTCATGTCGCAGAAAGCACCATGACAGCCATCCTGGGGCGAATGAGCGCCTATACCGGAAATGCATTGAAATGGGATTGGGCAATGAAAAGTTCCAAACTGGACTATACGCCCGAAAAATATGAGTTTATTGATATACCGGAACCCCAAGTGGCTATACCCGGTAAGACAAAGTTAGTATAAATCATCTATTTGGAGGCATTATGAAACAATCCAGCTTCTCTCGACGTGACTTTTTGAAAAGCACCGCAGCTGTCTCTGCTGCGGCAGTGTTATCTCAGGCCGGGGCGGTCTATGCCGCAGGTCCTGAAAAAATCCGACTGGCCCTCGTAGGCTGCGGCGGACGCGGCAATGGCGCCCTGAGCGACTGCATCAACGCCGCCAAGTATCTGAATATCCCGGTGGAAATTGTGGCCCTGGCCGACCACTTCAAAGACCGGGCCCTGAAAACCGCCGAACAGCACGGCCTGTCGCCGGATATCTGCTTTGACGGCCCTGCAGGGTATAAAAAGGTAATGGAATCCATCGCCGATGTCGTTCTTCTGGTTACCCCGCCGGCGTTCCGGCCCAACCAGTTTGAAGCCGCCATCAACGCCGGCAAGCATGTCTTCATGGAAAAACCCGTCGCCGTGGACGCCCCGGGCGCCCGCAAAATCATGGAAGTCGGCGAAATCGCCAAACAGAAAAAACTGTGCGTCGTCGCCGGCACGCAGCGCCGGTATGCAGCAAACTATCGCAAGACCAAATTCGCGATTGAACAGGGCGCACTCGGGCCGATTCTCGGCGGTGCGGTGTACTGGTGCGGCGGCAAGCTGTGGCATCAGGAACGCAGAGACGGCGAAAGCGATGCCGATTACATGGTCCGCAACTGGGTCAGCTTTACCGAAATGTCCGGCGATCACATCGTCGAACAGCATATTCACAATATCGATATCGCCAACTGGTTCATCGGACGCACCCCCACACTGGCAATCGGTTTCGGCGGACGCGCCCGCCGCAAGACCGGCAACCAGTTCGACTTCTTCAATATCGATTTCGATTACGATGAAGGCTGCCGGATTCACAGCATGTGCCGCCAGGTGAACGGCTGCTACAATCAGGTCTCCGAGCTGTTCACCGGCTCCAACGGCACCACTTACGGTTCCGGCCCGGTCAAACTCATCAAAGCCGTGGACATCAAGTATCCTGATTACGAACAGGCCAACGGCAGCGAAATGGTGCAGGAACACGTCGAACTGCTGCGGGGCATCATTGACGGCAAACCCATCAATGCCGCCAAAGACGTGGCCGAATCCACACTGACAGCCATTATGGGCCGAATCAGCGCTTACACCGGTCAATTGGTCCGCTGGCGTGATCTGACTGATGCGTCCTCCAATTCCCCGTGGTACAATCTCAAACTCACACCCGGTTCGGAAGAGTTTGAAAACGGCACCGTCAAAGCCCCTGCGGATGATGTCATAGCCATCCCCGGCCAGGCTTAAACCGCCGGATTGCTTGAACGATAAAAGGCTGTGTCCTGTGACACAGCCTTTTTTTTGCGGCTTTGATAACCCCGTCCCCTATTTTGAAGTAATTTTAACCGGCTTGCATAAATAGTCTTCTTTGCAAGCCGTTCTTCCGCATTTTTTACATAGATATTTTGCAGGCAGGATATACTCGATGTAGCTTTCAATATCTTCTTTCGGAAGCTCCTTTTTGACTAATTTACACACTTTTTTGCTCATAACCATCCTGTTTTTAAATGTCTTTCCAAGTTATACAAGACAAGGTGTAAAAAAGTTCATCTGGATATAATCAGTTACTCAGCCACAGTAATATTGGGTTGTATTGCATGGGACCCGTCCATGGAAATCATTAGAAAGCATTTCCTGCTATACAATATCCACAGTGCGACCAAGCACCTTTACCAGCAGATCCGCTTTGGCTTTGCCATAATGCAGTTCCTCCAAAGCAGACCCGACTTTATTACAATGAATGATAATCCGTCCGGCATCGATTTGCACGGTCAGGCCGGAAATGGCGTTGACATGCCCCCGGTCCAGGCCATCGGCCAGACGTACGATTCCGGCCAGAAGCCGGACTTTATATTGATCGGAGTCTTTCATTTCGCCATAATAGGGATGCCCCGGCTCCGGCAAGGCTTTGCGGTGATAACGGGCGATCAGAGCCACCATTATCCGCTGAGTCTGATCCAGCGGCATTACTGTATCCTCCAGGATCATCCGCATGGAGGTTTTATGGTGTTTGGCTTGCCCTTCGGCCCAGCCGATATCGTGAAGTATCCCGCCGCAGGTCAGCAGGAATCGTTCCGATTCGGTAAATCCATGAAGCGGCACAAGCTGGTCAAACAACAGTTCCCCAAGCCGGGTCACTTGTTCGCTGTGGCCCTGCTCATATCGGCATTGCCGAGCAAACTGTCTGACTGCATGAATCTGCTTCTGATACACCCCTNNCTTGTCAGGTCTCTGTGCTGGTTTCATCCTGCACCTCCTGCCCGATGCTCAACAGCAATTGCAGCTTCTGCATGGCCTCTGACACCAGATTCTGACGTTCTGGAAGTCTGCAAATATGGTCAAACAAAGACCGTCGGCATTCGCTCCGCGTCTGACGGAGATGCTCCAGACCGGGACGCAGCCTGCCGAATGCCCGTGTCGAACCGGAAAATTTCTGCATACGCTGTTCTTCCGCGGATTCAAATTCGTCCAGCATGATATGCCACACGTCACAATCGTGCAGTTCCCCCAGTAACGTCTGATAGGTCTTGGCGGCCTGCAGCGGCTGGGCAAGCCCTCCCCGGGTAATTTCATTTCCAATTTCCAGCAGATAACGGAATCGCTTGACAGCAATGCGCAAGGCATGGTGGCCGGCAGCATCTTCGACATCGCCAAGTGCGGCTTCTCGTTTGGTCAATTCCTGTGCCTGGTGGAGACAGCAATCCATGAAATGTCCGACAAACGCCTGTCTGGATTCGGTCCCGCTGGAGGTCTCCAGCAGATACAGCAGTTTCTCGCAATGCAGGCGGATATTCATCAGAATCTGTTTTTTCTGGAATTGCTTTGCGGTTTTCAGCAGTTTTTTCTGGATTGCCTGACGCTGCTGACCCAGCCGGAAACACAGCCGCTCGATACCGGGGCGAACCCGCTTTTGTTCGAGACTCAATCCGCCCAGAACCTCTTCTAAAAAAAGAATATGAACATCAAGATCACGAGCGGGCCCCAGTTTCTTCAGCAGTCGCCTGGTCGCCTTGCACCAGTCATCCAGGATGTCCGATTCGATATACGTCTCCAGAAGCATAAATCCCTGCCGCAGCCGTCTGCATGAGACGCGTGCCTGGTGAATCTGCTCGGGATCTTCCATCTGATCCAGACTCCCCAGATGAAGCTCCAGCTTCTCGACCTGCTTATTAATCCAGGCACAGGCAAGCCGCAGCATCTGATTCCTGTTCTCATCCATCATCTTCAGTTCCTGCTTTCAATCCGCCCAATATCTTAAGACACTCCCTGAATCCATGACCGGTACACAGAAAAACTATTCCAGCCAGGATGCACCGATCGAGACATCCACTTTCAGCGGAACATCCAGCTTTAGAGCACTATTCATCTCGGCGGCAATCCATTCGGAGTGCTTGTCCGCTTCTGTTTTCGGCAGTTCAAAGACCAGTTCGTCGTGGATTTGCAAAATCATCCGAATCGGCATCTTCTGGCTTTCGATGCGCCGCTGGATGGACACCATCGCCACCTTGATTAAATCCGCCGCAGAGCCCTGAATCACAGTATTAACCGTCAGGCGTTCGGCCAGCGAACGGACAGTAAAGTTTTTGCTGGTCAGGCCCGTGATGGGACGACGCCGGCCCAGAATGGTTTCGGCAAAGCCCCGCTTGGAAGCCTTGTCGATTTCGCCATCCATAAATTTGCGGATGGAAGGATACCGGCCATAATAATCGTCGATAAATCGTTTGGCCTCCGCCTGGCTGATGCCGATAGCCTGCGACAGACCGTAAGGCCCCTGCCCATAAATAATGCCGAAATTAACCGCCTTGGCCCGGCCTCGCATTTCCGATGTCACCTCCCCCGCCTCAACGCCGTAAATCTGCGACGCCACGAAAGTATGAATATCCATGTCCCCGGTGAATGCCTTTAACAACGCATCATCCCGGGAAAAATGAGCCAGCAGACGCAATTCAATCTGGGAATAGTCGGCACTGAGGATGCACCCGTGTGTGCGGTCTGCCGGGACAAAGGCCGAACGGATTTGCCTGCCCAGTTCCGTACGCACAGGAATATTCTGCAAGTTCGGGTCTGACGAACTCAGCCGCCCTGTCGCGGTAATCGTCTGGTTAAACGAGGCATGAAGCCGGTTTGTTCTGGGATTGACCATCAGCGGCAGCTTGTCGAGGTAGGTATTCTGAAGTTTGACAAGCTGGCGGTATTCCAGCACCAGCGGGACAATCGGATGCTGGCCGGATAACTGGTCCAGCACATCGGCATCGGTGCTGCGCTGGGTTTTGCCCTGACGAATGCTTTGCAGGCCAAGCCGGTCAAATAAGACCTCGGCAAGCTGTTTGGTTGAGTCAATATTAAAAGGCAGCCCCGCCTGCTGATAGATTTTGTCAGCCAGTTCATCAATTTGCTTGTTGATCGCACGTGACATGGTCCGGAGCAGGTCGCAATCCAGTGAGACCCCATTGGCTTCCATTCGGGCCAGCACCTGCATCAGCGGCATTTCCACCTCTTCAAACAATTTCTTTATCGCAGGCTGGCCATCCAGGCGAGTCGATAAATACTGCCATAACTGCCAGGTCACGTCTGCATCTTCCGCCGCATAGTCGCAGGCCGCGACAGTATCGACCATATCAAAGGTAATCTGGTTTTTGCCCTTGCCGATGAGGTCGCTGATCGGTATTGGGATATAATTCAGGTAATCTCTGGCCATCGCATCCATCGAATGGCTCGAGCGGTCGGCATGGAGGCAATACGAGGCAATCATCGTATCAAAGGCCCCGCCCGGAGCAATTGTCAGAGGCATCCCGGCATTCTCAAGGACCAGCATATCATATTTAAGATTCTGCCCGATTTTATAGCGTTTGGCATCGGCCAGCACAGCAGCCAGTACAGGGCGGATTTTGTTCAAATCCAGCCGGCCCTGCCCTAACGGAGCCTTCACCGGCAGATAATAGGCTTCATGCTCCTTCCAGCAGAAACTCATCCCGACCAGGTCCGCCCGCATGGGATCGATCGATGTCGTTTCCGTATCCACGGCAAATGCCGCCTGCTGCTCTAAATCATGATAAAAACTGTTAAATTTTTCGAGTGTATCAATCAGATGATATTGTTTGTCTGTCCGTTTGGCAGGAGCGTCCCCACTCATCGCAAAGAGCATTCCCTGTCCGCCGGCACTGCCTGCGGATTCTGCGGCTTTGGGCTTGTCTATCTGGGCTTTTGCTTCCGAAGGCTTGATATCAAGCTGACTCAGCAGCCGGGTAAAGCCCAGTTCCTTAAACAGAGACGCCAGTTTTTCCCGGTTTGGCTCCGTGACAGCAAACGATTTTTCATCGAATGCAATCGGCGCATCACAGTCAATCGTCACCAGCTTTTGACTGAGGAAAGCAAGGTCTTTATTGTTCCGGAGGTTATCGCCCCGTTTCCCCTTGATTTCATCTGCATGGTGATATAATTCCTCCAGCGAGCCGTATTTCTGAATCCACTCCAGCGCCGTCTTAGGCCCTACATCCGGCACCCCCGGAATATTGTCCGAGGCATCCCCCTGTAAAGCAAGTACATCAATAAACTGCCGCGGTAAAAGATTGATTTCCTCGTGCATTTTTTGCAGGTCGGTCTTCTGGCCGGTTTTGATGTCATAGGTCGCAACGCAATCCCCGACCAATTGCAGCATATCCTTATCCTTGGAACAGATATAGGCATGAACACCGGCCTTGGCAGCTTTGCTCGCCAGCGTTCCAATGATATCGTCCGCCTCCCAGCCATCGACTCTGAGCATCGGGACATTCAAGGCCTCCAATATCTGCTCAATCCGGTTAATCTGGGACGGCATGTCCTCCGGCATTGGCGGGCGATGTGCCTTGTATTCCGGATAGATTTTAGTGCGAAAGCTCGGCGTTTTCGAGTCCATCGCCACCACCAGCATATCCGGCTTTTCACGGTCCAGTAAACCCAGTATTGCGGTCGTGAACACAAAAACAGTTTTCGTCGGCTCCCCCGATGGACTATTAAGAGGCCGCATCGGGGCGTAATACGCCGCATAAATATGGGCATGCCCATCGATAATAAATAGTTTTTTTGTCTCCTTAGTCATTCTTTCAACTATACAGGGATTGTGGATGAATGTGAAACCATTTTCTGACATTTTTGTTGCACCAAATAGAACAAAAT
>DLFY01000086.1:0-215 GCA_002482415.1 Phycisphaerales bacterium UBA7708 | reverse complement strand
CGAAAAAGAAGTTGCTTGCCCCAGCCATCTGTGCTATATTTATCTCTCTTTTAAACACAACGAACATCCACTCCGGTATCAACCCGAAAGGATGCGATAGAGGTCTTTTTGTTTTTAATCAAATTTATGGAGTAATATATGAAGCGAAAAATGGTAACAATTGACGGTAATCAGGCAGCAGCGCATGTCGCGCATGCCACCAATGAGGTAATCGC
>DLFY01000031.1 GCA_002482415.1 Phycisphaerales bacterium UBA7708 | reverse complement strand
TGATGTGCGACCATGATACATTAGACCTGCGGGACCTGCCGCCGGAAATTGCCCGGGTCAAGGAGCTGGCGGCTCCGACCGAGACCCCGGCAGGGACCCTGACTGCCGGGTTATCCGATATGGCAGCCGACCAATCGCTGGAAGAAATCGAACGGGAACATATTCGTCGCGTACTGGAAATGACCGGCAACAACCGCACCGAGGCGGCGAAGATTCTCAAAATCGGTGAACGCACCCTCTATCGCAAGATTAAAGAATACAACCTGTAATACAAGTCCATCGCGTTACAGCACCGCCTCAAAAAGCTTCAGCATATCGGAATGAACTTTCCCGTTGGTGCATAAAATCTGTTTGGGCAGTCCGTCACGCCTGCCGCGCATATCGCTGACGGAGGCTCCGGCCTGCTCGGCAATAAACGCTCCGGCGGAAATGTCGTAGGGATTGAGATTGAATTCCCAGAAACCGTCAAATCGACCGCAGGCCACATAGCATAAATCCATCGCCGCCGATCCGCAGCGGCGGACATCTCGAATCTGCGGTAAAATATAGTTCAGGCAGGCCAGATTGATGCACGCATCCGCCAGCCGCAGACAGGCAAACCCGGTTCCCATCACACACTCGCTTAACTCCTCTTGCTGCGAGACATGAATCGCCTGGCCATTGAGTGTTGCGGGGCCGTTCTGTATGGCTTCAAACAATTCATTCATTGAGGGCTGATAAACGGCACCCAGAACCGCATTGCCCTGGTATTCCAGCCCGATGGAGACCGAGTAGAACGGCTGCCCGTGCAGAAAAGAGGTGGTCCCGTCAATCGGGTCAATGACCCAGCGGTATTCGTTGCCGTCAGTCTGTCCGCTTTCTTCACCATAGATGGCGTGCTCGGGAAACCGGAGCCTGATTTGCTCGACAATGAATTTTTCAACAGCGATATCCGCTTCCGTGACGTCATCCCGCATGGCTTTGCGGCTGACGTGCAGGGTTTCGAGTTTTTTACGGTACCCCACGGCGATCTGCCCGGCCTGGAGTATCATCTCACGCAAAAAACATTGTGTTGTTTGCAGGTCGATCATAGGCATAATGACGGATTTTATTTAGATGTCCCGATCCACGGCTTCAGCGATGCGTTTGAGCCGTTTCATTAAATCCTTAAGCGTCGCAGGAGTAATGGATTGTGCCCCGTCAGAAGCGGCCCGTTCCGGATCCAGATGGCATTCAACCAGCAGCCCGTCCGCGCCGGCAGCGACCCCCGCCAGGCACATCGGCGGTACAAGATGGGCATGTCCGGTCCCGTGTGACGGATCCACCACCACCGGCAGATGAGTCAGCGTCTGCAATTCGGCTACGGCCGCCAGCGGCAGAGTATTGCGGACATAATTCTCAAACGTCCGAATACCGCGTTCGCAGAGAATCACATTTTTGTTGCCGGCATTGATGATATATTCCGCCGCCAGCAGCAGTTCTTCCAGCGAAGCACTCATACCGCGTTTAAGCAGAACCGGCCGACTGGTCTTTCCCACAGCTTCCAGCAGGGGATAATGCTGCATATTGCGAGCGCCAATCTGCAGCACATCGGAATACTGGGAGACCAGCAGGACCTGATCGACGGCAACCACTTCGGTCACCACCGCCAGGCCGGTGACTTCCCTCGCCTCAGCCAGAATCTCAAGGCCCTCCTTGCCCAGCCCCTGGAAACTGTACGGGCTGGTACGCGGCTTAAAGGCGCCGCCGCGAATGCCGATGCAGCCGGCATCTTTGACTGCTTTGGCAGTGTCAATCAACTGCTTGCGATTTTCGACCGAGCAGGGCCCGGCAATAATACCTATTTTTTTGCCGCCCACCGGAAAAGCCTGCGGACCGATGGCAATCTGCGATTTTTCTTTCTTGACCTCAAGCGAGGCGATTTTGTACGGCGCCAGAATCGGGACGATTTTTTCGACCATCGGGGCGTTTTCAATCGCGCCCTTATCAATGCCGCGTTTGTCGCCGATACAGGCGATGACGGTACGGTCAGTCCCCTGAATCACGTGTTCCTTAAGGCCGTACTCGCGCACCAGCTTCACCACATGCTGAACCTGCTCCTTGCCGGAACCGGGTTTCATCACAATAATCATATTCTTGCCTTTTCCTAAGCTAACCATTCTATTATAGTAAACGTCTGATTATACCGGATATATACGGTTTTTCCAGTGGAAGACTATCGGCGAGGACTTTTTTATGCGGCTTTTGATTATTTCAGACATTCACGGTCAAGTAGATAAGGTAAAAAGGCTTAGTTCTGCATTGAAAGGGATAGAATTAGTCCTGATTGCAGGCGACATCACGACTTTCGGTGGAGCAGACCATGCCGCCGCAGTCCTTGAGCCGCTGTTGTCCCAGTCGGTACCTGTTTTGGCGGTACCCGGCAACTGTGACCCGGAAGGAGTTAGTCAATATCTCGAATCAAAACAAATCAGCCTGCAGGGTCGCACATTGCAGCAGGGAGGGTATCTTTTCGTAGGAGCCGGCGGCAGCCTCCCTTGTCCGGGTTTGACGCCCAATGAATGCAATGACAGCTTTTTCGAAACGATTCTATGCAAAGCGTTATATCGAAACGAAGCCAATTCTGCGTTTTCGGTATCCAAAAGGCTGATTCTGGTGACTCACCAGCCGGCCTTTGGAACCGCGGTCGATACCGTCGCAGGACGCAGCACCGGCAGTCCCTCGATTCGCCGATTCATCGAAACTCATCAGCCGGTTTTGGCGGTTTCCGGACATATTCACGAGGCTTTCGGGACAGACCGAATTGGCTTGACGGTACTGGTTAATCCCGGCCCGTTAAAGCAGGGGCGGTATGCGACAGTGGATATCAAAGCGGATTCGGTTGTGCCGCAGCTTCATACTCTGGATTAGCAGAGTCGTTAATTGGCAGATTTTTTCCTTTAAGCGAGCCTGTTTGTCTGGTATAATACCCGCATAGTGAGAATATGACTTGTTGAATGGCAGGTTCGACTATGGAACAATCACAACAGGCAAATTCCGGCAATCCAGACGGGACAGGCTCAGGTTACGTTCATCCCCAGTATGGTGACTTGGGAGTTCCAGGCTCAGTCAATACGCGTCATAATCTCTCGCAGGCAGAACCCTTTTTCGAAGACAATCCCTATATGCTGCACCTGTCGGTGACGGGGCGGTGTAATGCTCACTGCATCGGCTGTATCAGTTCATCCATCACATTTAAAGAGAACCCCTCCGAACCGCAGTCCAAAGAGTTTGATGTGCAGCCGCAGCGGGACAGCATGGCGATTCGCCAGCTTCTGGCCGACAGGAAAGAAGACTATGCCGTGATATGCCTGTACGGCGGCGAACCGCTTCTGGAATGTGAAAAAATCCAGCAAACGATAGATTTGCTTTCGGTAAACCCGCCGCTGCCTTTGCGCTATATGCTTTATACCAATGGTCAGCTTCTGGAAGAATCCATTCGCCAGTTTCCGCAATTATTCCGTAAGCTCTGGCTGGTTTCCGTTTCGATTGATGGCCAGACTGAACAGCATAACGCCAATCGTCCCGGCACGGATTTAACCCGGATTCATCGCGGATTGCGGAATCTGTCGCAATATCCGACTGCGTCGGTGCTGATGTGGTCCACGCTGCGCGAAGGGCAGTCATTGACCGATTGCTTTGAGGAATTTTTGTATCTATATGAACACGGCCTGGCCGACCACTGGTTCTTTCACTGGATAGAAACCGATAAGCCGTTCGAGGACTTTGGCCGCTATCTGCAGGAGTATGAATCCCAGCTTCGTCAGGTGATGCATATCTATCTGGAATTTCTGGGGCTTGGGCGAATCCTGTCGATTGTGCATATATCCGAATTGGTTTTATATCTGCTATCCGGCAAGCTCCGCGGCTCCACGGCCTGCGGGGTGGAATTGGAAAAAAATTATGATATCGCCGGCGGCAAAATCATGGCCTGTGCGGATTTAGGACCCAAATGGGTGCTTGGCCTGGTGAATCCGGACGGTAGCCCGGAAATACAGCCCAAAGAATTATCAAAATTGATCGCCTACAAAAATGAACTGGGTTGCGGTTCCTGCGGGGTTCATCCCTATTGCGGCGGACGCTGCCCGGTTGAGGGATTGACTGCATCCAGACAGCGTTTATCCGAATATTGCCAACTCATGCGATTGCATGTCGCCGTCGTCAAGGAATATCTGCCCCACATTCAGCGAGCCATGAAACTTCAGGATATCGATTTGCAGAGACTCTACGACCATTCGGCATTTTATGCCCAATTTACCGATGTCACCCCGTAAATTTAGGGAATATTCTCCTGTTTTGGTCATTTTTCATACTTGACGCTCCCGCGGATTGCCGCTATATTATTCCGGATTAGCACCTCCTTGAGGTCAGAACGCCGTTTTCTTGCGGCAACTTAAGATGATTGAGATCATTGGGGAATGGTGTAATGGTAGCACGGATGGCTCTGGACCATCTAGTTGGGGTTCGAGTCCCTATTCCCCAGAATTTTGCCTCCCGATCCAGACGGGAGGCTTTTTTTGTGCGCATCTTGTGTTATACTATCCTGTCTTTGCATGGCCGGGAAAACCCGACTGATTTTGAAGAAAATGGAAAGTCGAGGCCGTCTTTTTCCGATATAAAGACAGGAATATTCGTCCGGAATGCGTGGTCTCTACAGGCCCTCGTCCGAGAAAAACGTAAAAAAGCAAATAGAAAAGCCAAAAAGGAGTCTGGATGATTTATCAGCCCTCAAACAAGTTCGAGCACGACAGCAAACTGCTGATGCCCGATGCCCGCCTTCAGGTTCAGTATCAGCGAACCCGTGAAATGACACTGGATGACCTGCTGCTGGAAAACCGGATTGTGTTTCTGATAGGTGAGATATCCTATCGTCTTGCAGCAGAAGTGATTATGAAGCTTCTGTATCTGGATAATCTCAAACGCGGCGTGGAAATCAGCTTGTATATCAATTCTCCCGGCGGTGCTGTGGATGATACGATGGCGATTTATGACACGATACGGTTTATTGGTTCGCCGGTTGCGACCTACTGCATCGGTCGAGCCCAGTCCGGCGGGGCGGTGATTCTGGCCGCCGGCACCAAAGGACGGCGTCATGCCCTGCCTCATGCCAAGATTATGCTGCACCAGCCGTGGGGTGGTGTGACCGGCCAGGCCGAAGATATCCGCATTCAGGCCGAGGAAATCATCAAATCCAAGAAGATGATTAATGAAGTGCTTGCCAAACACACCGGCCTGACCCAGGAAAAACTGGCCGAAGAGACCGAACGCGATAAATACATGTCTGCCGAAGAAGCCAAGACCTGGGGTCTGATTGACGACGTGCTCCGCGAGCAGGACGAAAAGAAAGAAGACAAGAAATAACCGCCGAACACCGGCTTGAAATAACGAGGCGACTATGACCTTTTCCAATAACCTGGTACCGATTGTAATCGAAAAGACCGGCCGCGGCGAGCGGGCGTATGATATCTATTCACGGCTGCTCAAAGACCGTATCGTCTTCCTCGGCAGCCAGGTCGATGATGACACGGCCAACCTGATTGTCGCACAGATGCTGTTTTTGAGCAATGAAGACAGCAATTCGGATATTCATTTCTATATCAATTCCCCCGGCGGTTCAATTACTGCCGGCCTTGCGATTTACGATACGATGCGTTTCCTTCGCTGCCCGGTGGCGACGTACTGCGTAGGGCAGGCCGCCAGCATGGGGGCGGTGCTGTTTGCCGGCGGCGAAAAGGGCAAGCGGTTCATCCTGCCCAACAGCCGCGTTCTCCTGCATCAGCCTCTGCTGCACGGCGAGATGGTGGCTCCGGCGACGGACCTGGAAATCGAAGCCAGGGAAATCCTGCGGCTGCGCAGCCGGCTGTATCAGATTCTGGCCGAGCATACCGGCAAGGACGTTGCTCAGATTCAGAAAGACTGCGACCGCAACCTCTGGCTGGAAGCCGAGGAATCCGTTCAATACGGCCTGGCCGATGCGATTCTGCGTAAAGAACCGGAAATCAAACACAGTAAGATCGAAGAATAAATCATCGATTCATAAAGCAGGCGGACGTATGACGAGAGTGTATTTGGCCTTGTTGGCAGTGGGGATGGTTCTGGGCGGATGTTCCAGCTCGGACCCGAATGACTCCCTCTGGGGACAGGTTAAAAGCCTCAACGGCGAAAAAGATATGCTGACTGCCCGAGCCGAATCACTCGAAAAGGAAAATCAACAGCTCCGCCGGCAGCTTCAGACGCTGCAAGCGATTGATTCGCAACAGCGTGCTGCAATTCTCGATATCCTGACCAAAATCGAGATCGGCAATCGCTCCGGCCTGTACGACAAAGACAACAATGGTTCCAGGGAGACCCTGGCGATCTATCTTGAACCGATTGACTCAACACAGGATAAAGTGAAGGCACCCGGACGTGTGGAAGTGGAATTATGGAATCTGGATGCTGCCAATCCGCAGGGAGCCTTGCTCAAACAATGGATTGTTGAGCCGGAGCAGTTAAAAACACTCTGGGCCGGGACGATGATGAGCAGTTTCTATCGTCTCAGTTTTCCAGTGGATGGAATCGTCAAAGGCGACGAGAAAGGTCTGACGGTCAAAGTTCGGTTTACCGATTATATCACCGGCAAAGTCCTGTCTGCCCAGCAGTCGATTGTGCAATGACGATTTAAGTTTAGCTATACAATCCAAACCAGGCTGCCGATGGCTTTCGGCAGCCTGGTTTTTTGTTTCCCTTTAGACGGTTAAGTTCATCCAGTTGACTCCGACTTTGCGCAGGGCGTAACCATATTCTTTGAGGTAATTGCCGTAGCAGGCATTCCAGTGGAATCCCCGCGTTTGTTCATTGAGTGTATCGACACTGCCTTTAATCTGAACATCGATCTGTGTCCGGCAGATATCAAGGAACGGATTATCGATAATTTCCCCTTCAAAGCCAAGGTGCTGTTTATTGTCGAAGTCGGGGTCGATGACGGTAATCTTCTGGCCCAGCTTCATTTCGACTTTGGGGGCTGCGCCGTAATCCGATTCGAAATGCGTCAGAATTTTAACCGGCTCAAGATTCTGTCCGTCCATTTTTCGCGGGCCGGTACAATGGGCCAGTGTGACCATGCCGTCATGCGGATAGGTTGGGTCGTTGAAGAATATCGGTTTCGATGAGATATAATGCAGCAGCAGGCCCGATGGAATAGCGACAAAATCCGACTCGCAATAGGCTGAAAAGCCGGTGTCGTTGAGCAGGCTCAGCGGCATACACGCCGTGGTTTCCGAGGCTCCCATAATTGTCCCCATGCAGTTATTGACGGTGATGGCATCGGTTCCCGCCTGCTGCATCAATTCCGTGAAGACCTGGGTCAGCAAAAACGACTTGCCCAGAAATTCCGGATTCGTGTCGATGGATACACCGTTTTGTTTGAGCAGTTTAGCGGCCTCATCATTGCACCGCCTGACCAGTTCGGAATTCTGACGGGCTTTGTCAATCACCACCTGCAGGGCGGGATAATCCACGGACTGCAAATCCATCTTCCAGGTAGTCTTTGCGATATCCGGCGCTTTTTGTCCGCCTTCGCCCCAGCCGGCCGCTCCGCCAATGCAGACGATCTTTTTGCCGAGGGTATTTTTCAATCCATACAGCGCCCGCATCCGCCAGAGCAGTTCATCCGTGCTGTCCACCACCACATCCTGATAATCCACGCCCGGCTGACCGAACTGGTCCACGGTTTTGCGGAGGTAGCGGTTGTGGGCAACTTCATACCACAAATAGACCGGCCCGGACTTATGCCGCAGGAACATCATCGTCCATTTAGCCGGGTTGGTCAGCGTCTCAAGGACATCGACCCAGGAGGTGGCTGCATAAATCAGGGTTACATCGTGATCCTGTTTGGCGACTTCGGCGGCCTTGTTTTTATCATTCAGGGTAACGAGCGGTCGAATCTCCAGCCCGAATTCCGCCTTGCCGCCGAGACTATCCAGTTCTTTTTGAATCCGCTGCTGTTCATCGGAAATATCCTGCTGGGTGTGAAAACCGCCCCAGTTTCGCCAGGATGTTTTCTCCCGCCGCTGCGAAAGAGCCGCGGTCAATACAGGCTGGACAACCAGCTTGCGGGGAGCCGGCGGAAGATACTCCGTATTGCCCATCGCCGCCGCCATGGAACTCATGGCCGAACTTCCAATCGCGGCAGCGGCCAGCCCCATTCCCGCAATGCCCATAAAATCTCTCCGGTTCAACAGATGACAGGTTTTCGACGTGCAGCAGGAGCAACTGTGCCCTGCACAGTGGGTGTGTTGGTGTGTCATACTTGTCCCTCGCAATCGTGTTGAGTGAGCTGTTTTATGACGTCATCATGGACGCCTTGCAGAAATTATAGTCCCTAGCATCCAAAAAGCTGCATGGGAAAATATGGATTTTCTCAAAATAATTACGGAAAGCCGACGTCTTATAACACGCTGTCTGTGGGCATACAGGCTATATATTGTCCATAATATATATACAGAATCATTTTCAAATTTTGCCGGTTCGAATTCAAAGTGGGGCTTGTTTTTTGTCGATATAAAGAGTGGATTTTCAATACAGGTAAAGTCTGAACAGGATGTCAGGTACAGTGTGTTGTCTTCGAAAAGAATGCTTTAACGGCACTGAAAATCGCAGAATGCAGGAAAAAGACTGATTTTATGGGAACGAACAAGATTGATATTATGGGGTATAGTATTGAGGCCGTCCAAATGGGGGACAAAGCAGAATTTGACAGCTCTGCCCAAATGGCCTACAATAGCCTACAGCGTGATTAAAAAGTGGATGAGAAAAGAATAGAAATTAAAGTGGAAATGGAATAATTGCGGTAAAAGACGGCAGATAAATGCCTGAATGTTACCGCCGGGCAACCGGGCAATCATAAGGAAATATCTATGTTCGAACGTTTTACCGACCGTGCAAGAAAAGTGATGGCGCTGGCCAATCAAGAGGCTCAGCGTTTTAACCACGAATACATCGGCACCGAGCACATCCTCCTTGGCCTGGTCAAAGAAGGCAGCGGAGTGGGTGCACAGGTGTTGAAGAATCTGGACGTGGACATCAAGAAGCTGCGTCTGGAAATTGAAAAGCTGGTCAAGAGCGGCCCGGATATGGTGACCATGGGCAAGCTGCCCCAGACACCCCGTGCCAAGAAGGTGATTGAGTTCGCCATCGAGGAAGCGCGTTCTCTGAACCATAATTATGTGGGTACGGAACATATCCTGTTGGGTCTTTTACGAGAAACCGAAGGCATTGCCGCCCAGGTGATTATGAGTCTCGGACTGAAACTGGAAGATGTCCGCCAGGAAGTCCTCAACCTGCTGGGTGCAGGCGTGGAAGATAACGCGGGAACCTATCCTCCGATGGGCATGAAGATGAACCCGCCCGCCAATGGCGGAACGACCGCCGGCGTCAAGCCCAAGAGCAAGACCCCGGCGCTGGACAGCTTCGGTCGTGATTTAACCGAGCTTGCCGCCAAGGGGGAGCTGGATCCGGTCATCGGACGGTCCAATGAAATTGAGCGTTTGATTCAGATTCTCTGCCGCAGAACCAAAAACAATCCGGTACTGCTGGGTGAAGCCGGCGTCGGCAAGACAGCGATTGTCGAAGGACTGGCCCAGCAAATTGATCAGCACAAAGTGCCTGAAATTCTGAAAGAAAAACGCATCGTGGTATTGGATCTGGCCATGATGGTGGCCGGGACCAAGTATCGCGGTCAGTTTGAAGAACGCATCAAGGCCGTGATTAACGAAGTCCGTCGTGCGGCTAATGTGATTCTATTTGTCGATGAACTGCATACGCTGGTCGGTGCCGGCGGGGCGGAAGGCGCCATTGACGCCTCCAACGTGCTCAAGCCCGCCCTGGCCCGCGGCGAGGTGCAGTGCATCGGTGCGACGACCTTTGACGAGTACCGCAAGTATATCGAAAAGGATGCCGCTCTCGAGCGCCGCTTCCAGACGATTATTGTGGAACCCCCAAGCAAAGATGAAGCGGTGCAGATTCTCAAGGGTCTGCGTGACCGCTATGAAAAGCATCACCGTGTGAAATTCACCAATGAAGCCCTGTTCCAGGCGGTGGAGCTGTCCAGCCGTTATATCTCGGGCCGCTGCCTGCCGGACAAGGCGATTGACGTCATCGACGAAGCGGGTGCCCGCGTGCGTCTGAAAAACATGACCCCGCCGCCGGACCTGGCGGAGTTTGAGGCCCGCATCGAAAAACTGCAGCTTGAAAAAGATGAAGCCGTGCGCAACGCCGATTATGAACGGGCGGCCGCACTGCGTGATGATATTCAGCGGATTCTCGACGAGAAAGCCGAGATTCAGCGCCAATGGCAGGAAAAGAANNTTCGTCGGCGAAGTCGATATCGAAGTCGTCGCCGAAGTCGTCAGCAAGATGACCGGCGTGCCGCTGACCCGCCTGGAAAAAGAAGAAGCTCAGAAGCTGCTGGAGCTGGAAGCCGAACTGCACAAGAAAGTGGTTTCGCAGGATGAGGCCATCAACGCCATCGCCAAGGCTGTCCGCCGCAGCCGCAGCGGTCTCAAAGACCCGAACCGTCCGATGGGCAGCTTTATCTTCATCGGCCCCAGCGGTGTCGGCAA
>DLFY01000044.1 GCA_002482415.1 Phycisphaerales bacterium UBA7708 | reverse complement strand
CGGTTTGTTTGTCGGCAGCGCCGACCTCAAGCTGAGCCATTCGGTCTTTACGGCTAATATGGCTGATATCTCCGGCGGCGGTCTTTATGTCACCGGTGAAGTCCCTGCCAACTCGCGTATCTTTAACTGCCTGTTCGACAGCAATGTCGGGCGGCGGGATGGCGGCGGGGCTTCGGTCAACTGGTTTGCAGTATCCAGCTTTGCTAACTGTACCTTCGCCAATAACAGCTCCACCGGTCGCGGCGGTACGTATAGCGATCCTGGTTCCGGCGGCGGTCTGTATTGCGCCTATGGCAGCAATGTCAGCATCATCGACAGTATTTTCTGGGGCAATAATGCCGCAGAAGGCAAACAGATTACTGTGGGTACCGGATATATTGCTGATCCCAGACCGGCGACGTTAAGCGTTTCTTACAGTGATATCCAAGGCAGCACGGCTGCTACGGCAATTAAAGTCGGCACTGGTTCTACCCTTAACTGGGGCACTGGCAATATCAATGCCGATCCTTTGTTTGTAAAACACCCCGATAATCTTGGGGATTATTTCCTGGCATTGACAAGTCCATGTATCAGTGTTGGCTCAGCCGCAGCAGGTGTTATTGGTTTGGATACCTATACGACCAATATACTGGGCACCCAGGATAAAGGTATTGTTGACCTCGGATACCACTACTTCATCCAGCAGGGAACATCAACCTGCAGAACCATGGATTTGATCCTTAACGGCCGCATCGAAATGGCGGATATGTTGATTCTTGCCGGCTACTGGCTGAACGCCTGTAATGATCTGAATACATGGTGCGGCGGTTCAGACTTCAATTATGATGCATCCGTGGATTTTGATGATATGGCGATTCTTTCTCGATGCTGGCTCGAAGAAGATTCTCAGGCGCCTGTTGCCCCGTTATGGAGAACCACGAATCCGATTGTGTCGACGTTTAACACCCACAATCAACTGGTTCTCTATGGCCAGACAACAACCGATGATTGGATTGCGGCAAATAGTATTGAGTATCGATTTGCTCAAGTGACGTATGAAGAGAATCCGAATACCGGAAATCTGGAAGAAAAGCCTACGCCGCTTGGTGATTGGATGAATGAGTCCATGTACCTGCTGGGTTATACCGTGAGCAATTTGAACTATGCCACAGTATATCAGTATCGTATTCTTGCCAAAGATATGCTTGGCAATGAATCCCAGTCGGTTATTATGAATGGGACACCCGGAACGCAGTACTACCCGCAGCCCGATCCATTGAATCCGGTGGTCAGTCCGGTGATGCAGTGGACGACTCTGCCTGCACCTGTGGATCAGACTCGGATTACTATGACGGCGCTGCAAATTGCAGACCCGTATAATCTTGGTATGGAATATGAATACCAGCGTTTTGTCGGACCGGCGGCTGTGGGGTCTCCGGCGGCAACCATAAAAGTTCAGAACATTATTCAGAACCCCGGCACACCGAATGTATTTTATTCGACAACGCCGTGGATATTTACCGATGCTGGCCTGGTTGACGGGCAGGTATATACCTATCGAGTACGCTGCCGATATGGTAATGCTCTGGATGCCTGGACGCTGCTGTCTGTTGCGGCCTCTGCAACTCCGCAGATCGTGGATTATGATCCACCTCTGCCGAATCCGGCTGTCCTTACCAGTGCCACCAAGGTCAGTGTCAACGGAATCTGGTACCATCTGATTGTGGCTCAGGAAGCTGCAGATGCCAGTGATGTCGAGTATCAGTTCGAGTGTGTGGTTGGAAATGCTCTGAAAGACGAAAACGCCATGTGGAGAAATGCCGGCAATATGGCGGATGTCCCGAATAACCCGAACGGAACCGCTCCGACGCCCAATGTCATCTGGGTCAGAGTCGATAGCCAGTTCGTCGGTTATCAGTACCGTGTCCGGTACCGCGACCGCTCCCCGCTGCAGAACATGGGTCAGTGGAGCGAGCCGTTACAGGCACAGTAATACCCTTAAGTAAGTGGTTTCAAAGGCCGCGGTGATTTTCGCCGCGGCCTTTTTTGTTTCTTGTCATCTTTTCTGTTAACCCGCCCGCATTCCTGTCCGAAGACAATCGTGTACAGGACTAAGATTTTAATGCGTCATGGGGTAACAGGTATGGCTCGATACGCCGATTTTGAAAAAATNNCGCGGCGATGAACAAAAGGGAAGTGAAAAGCCGGCTGTTGCATTTTCCGGGCAGGCTCAAACTGGATTTCACCGAAGATTATCTGGATAGCCTGACCGTCGAACGACTCCGGCACATTCTGCTGGCCGCGCTTATGGTCGATATGCGAAAACACGCCTGAATACGTCGGGATTCTAATCCGACGGGGGGCCTTATGACACAACAAAAAAAGGCTGATACCTTTCAGTACCAGCCTTGCTAAAGCGTTCTAATAGAATTTTGGAATATATAACTTAATATTATCGTCCCGCTTTAGCTCTTTGAAACATATAGAGAGTAAATAGAAGAAAAAGAGCTATAATTCCAAACGTTATTATATACAATCAATCGGTCTGAATGCAACATTTTTGNNAGGAAATAACAGATACACTATTGCTTATTTCTGTCCCTCATTTTACCACAATAATCCAGCCGAAACAAGCCAGAAAACACTTGTCGTTTGGATAAAAAATCTCTACAATACAGTCTATCTGAATGGTTCTGTAGTTCGGCCAATCCAGAATTAAGGAGTTTGAAGGACTTTTTTTAAAGGATTCGTATGCTGTCCCGACTGTATTCAGTGACTTTGGAAGGCATTGAGGGGATTCTCTGTGAAGTCGAAGTCGATATTTCGCTGAATGGCCTCGAAAAACCGATGATTGTCGGCCTGCCCGATGCCGCCGTCAAAGAAAGCATCGAACGTGTTCGCAGTGCCATCACCAATTCGGGCTTCCGATATCCGGAAACCCTTGCCCTGATAAACCTTGCCCCCGCCGATGTCAAAAAAGCCGGCCCGGCTTTCGACCTGCCTATCGCGCTGGGCATCCTCGCCAGCGGGGACAAAATGACCAGTGATAAAATGGGCGATTACGTCATTGCCGGCGAACTGGCCCTCGATGGCCGTGTACGACCCGTCAACGGCGTCCTCAGTATGGCTATGGCCGCCGCAAGACAAGGCTTCAAAGGCATCGTTGTCCCCATTGAAAATGCCTCAGAAGCCGCCGTAGTGCAGGATATCGAGGTCTTCGGTGTCGGTTCCCTCGCCCAGGCGGTGGCATTTCTGACCGACCAGCTCCCCATAGAACCCACTGTAATCGACATCGAAAGTCTATTTCGGCAGTCTTCGGCCTACGACATCGATTTTTCCGACGTCAAAGGTCAGGAATCCGTCAAACGTGCCCTGACTATTGCCGCCGCAGGGGGCCACAACGTCATGATGATTGGCCCGCCCGGCTCTGGCAAAACCATGCTTGCCCAGCGAATGGCGACCATTATGCCGGACTTGACCCTCGCCGAGTCGCTGGAAACCACCCGCGTGTATTCCGCTGTAGGCCTGCTCGAAAAAGGCAAGGCCTTAATCGCCACGCGCCCCGTGCGAACCCCGCACCACACCGCCTCCGGCCCATCGCTGGTCGGCGGCGGCACCCATCCCCGACCCGGTGAACTGAGCCTGTCCCATCACGGCATCCTGTTTCTTGACGAATTCGCGGAATTTCCCCGCAATGTCCTCGAAATGATTCGCCAGCCGCTGGAAGAAGGGGCCGTCATGGTCAACCGGGCCAAAGGCACCATGCGATTCCCCGCCCGTTTTATCCTGATTGCAGCCATGAATCCCTGTCCGTGCGGCTATTTCGGCTCCGACCATAAACGCTGCCGCTGCACCACCGTACAGATCGAACGCTATATGGCCAAAATCTCCGGGCCATTGCTCGACCGCATCGATATTCACTGCGAAGTCGCCCCGGTTTCTTTCCATTGTCTCCGCAGCGGCCCGGACGGCACCCCCTCCGAGCAGATTCGCCGGCAGGTCTCCGCCGCTCGCGCCATCCAGTCCGCCCGCTTCGGCAAAGACGTCCTGATGACCAATGCCACCATGGCCCACCGCGATATCCAGAAATACTGCAGGCTGGACGAGAACTGCCAGATGATGCTCAAGCAGGCGATGACCGAATTTGGCCTGTCCGCCCGTGCCCATGACAAAATCTGCAAAGTCGCCCGCACCATCGCGGACCTGGAGAAAAGCGACGCCATCCGTCCGGAACACCTGAGCGAGGCCATCGGCTACCGCAAATTGGACCGGAAACTCTAATTCTTGAACTCTTCCTGCTTGATGCATAATCTATTGTAAATGCTGGATTTGCACTCCAAATGGTTGCGTTCGCTCCGTTGGGTTCACGACCGGGCACGTAAGAAAAATTTGGACAATCTTACCCAAAGATACTATACTTTGCCCGTTAATACGTGGTCGCAAAAGGAATAGTATTGAGGATTCAGCCACATTAATGGGCGAACAATCAAAACAAACAAGATGCTGTACGCATTCGCAATCGGCCTATGAACGGGCCTGCCGGGTCATCCCCGGCGGGGTCAATTCACCCGTGCGGGCATTCCGCGAAGTCCAGCTTTGCCCGGTCTTTATCCGGTCGGCCCGCGGCAGCCGAATCTGGGATATCGACGGCAATGAATACATCGATTACGTCGGCTCCTGGGGCCCGATGATTCTGGGCCATGCCCACCCGGCGGTCGTCTCTGCTGTCCAGCAGGCCGCCGCACTGGGCACCTCCTATGGAGCCCCCACCGAAGGCGAAATCGAACTGGCCCAGCGAATCTGCTCGGCCTATCCATCCATCCAGAAAGTCCGCCTCCTCAGCAGCGGAACCGAAGCGGCCATGACCGCCGCCCGCCTGGCCCGCGCCTATACAGGCAAAGATATTCTCATTAAAATGATCGGCTGCTACCACGGCCACTGCGACAGTATGCTGGTCAAGGCCGGCTCCGGCGTTGCCGAATTATCCACCGCCTCCAGTGCCGGTGTCCCCGCGGATTTGGCCGCCAAGACCGTCACTGTTGCATACAATGACATCCACGCCCTGACGCTGGCGTTCAAAAAGCATCAGGGCCAGATCGCAGGCGTGCTCATTGAACCAGTCGCCGCCAACATGGGCGTCGTCCTCCCCCAGCCCGGCTATCTCCAGCAGATTCGCCAATTATGTACCGAGCATAACGCCATACTGGTCTTCGACGAAGTCATCACCGGTTTTCGTGTCGCTTTCGGCGGTGCCCAGCAGCTTTACGGCATCCAGCCCGACCTGACCTGCCTGGGTAAGATCGTCGGCGGTGGGCTGCCCTGTGCCGCCGTCGGAGGCAGACAGGATATCATGGATATGCTGGCCCCGCTGGGTCCGGTGTATCAGGCCGGCACCCTTAGCGGAAATCCCTTAGCCGTGGCTGCTGCCCTTGCATCGCTGACCATTCTCCAGGACCCCGTCTGCTATCAGAAGCTGGAGCAATCCGCAATGGCGTTAGCCGAAGGCCTGGCCGATGCCGCCCGCAGGGCTGCCGTCCCCGTGACCATCAACCGTGTCGGCTCCATCATGACCTGCTTCTTTACCGACCGGCCCGTACACAATTTCGACGACGTCAAGGCCTGCAATATGCCCCGCTTCAAGGCCTTTTTCGCGGCCATGCTCGACCAGGGGATTTACCTGGCCCCCAGCGCCTTCGAGGCGATGTTTGTCTCGCTGGCCCACACGACAGAAGATATTGAAAAGACGGTCAGTGCCGCCTATAATGCATTCCGAAAAATTCTCTGACAGGAGACCTTTATATGGAAGATAATAAACAGCAGAAAGCCCCCGATTTGATCGATACGACCGATTGCCTTGAAGCCATCGGCGCCATTCGATCCATGAAAAATTTTCTGTTTGCTGTCATTATGCTCTGCCTGATTGTCACCGGCATCGTATTCTGGCTGGAACGTGCCGGCCGCATCGATAAATCCGGATGTACATGCTGCGGCGGATGTGCACCGACTGCCGGAGTCTGCAAGACAGGCAATCTGGTCGTGGATACATCAGCCGCCAAAGAAACCGTTCAGCCGGATGTGGTTCAGGCGGCCAGCCAGATTTCGGCACTGGCCGAGTCCCTGCAGGTCGCGGCGGCCCGGGAGTTACCGTCGGAATCTTCCGCCGTGGAAACGGTCGAACAGACCGCCCCCGAAGCCGAGGCGAAAACATCTCAGCCCCAGCCTTCGGCCCAGGAGGAAACCCTGCCGGGAATTTTCCGCGTCCGTCCATCCTGTAATACCGTCGTGATGGTGGTTAAGGCCTGCAACTTTATTCTCGTGATCGCTTCGACGATGTACTGCCTGATGCTGCTGATGAGCCTGAAGATTTCGCTGACCGGCAGACTCGGCGGCATCAATCATATCAGCCGGGCATTCTTTATTTCGCTGTTTGCACTGGTCATTCTGCTGCCCTGGCAGGTGCTGCTGCCGGGTGTGGTGACCGGGGTGATCTATCAACCCAAAGAATTGCTGTGCGGATGGAGTGCCAGGGCGAAATTATCCACCTTCTGGCTGGTGATGTGCTATCTGCGATTCGTCGCACTCTGGCTGGTGGTGGTGTGGCTGTTTGTCTGGTCGCAGGTGCGTGCCGGAAAATGGGCCAAAGCAACCCTCCGCCGCCTGGGTTTGGTGCGTTAGTTCAATGGCACAGCAACTGGCTTTCATCGGCATGGGAATTATGGGCGCCCCGATGACCCTGAATCTGCTCAAGGCAGGTTATCGTGTCACGGTCCATACCCGCACGAAGTCAAAGGCCGCCGAGGTTCTGGCCGCAGGCGCCGTCTGGGCCGACAGTCCCGCTCAAGCCGCACAGAACGCCGACATCATTTTTACCTGCCTGCCCGATACGCCCGACGTGGAAAAAGTCCTGCTGGGTTCCAACGGCGTGATTCAATCCGCAAAGCCGGGCGCTGTGTGTGTGGATCATTCCACCATCAGCCCCGACGCCGCAGTCCGCATGGCCGGGCCGTTGGCGGCCCAAGGCATTACCCTGCTGGATGCCCCCGTCAGCGGAGGACAAAAAGGGGCCATTGAAGCCAAACTCTCGATCATGATTGGCGGCCCGCAGGAAGCCGTGGAAACCATTCGCCCGGTTCTCAATACCATGGGCACGGCCATTATCTGGTGCGGGCCGGTCGGCTCCGGCCAGACCACCAAGCTGGTTAATCAGGTCATGGTCATTCATACGATTATGAGCATTGCCGAAGGGCTGGCCTTTGCCAAACGGGCGGGGCTGAATCTGGAAACCACCATGGCCGCCACCACCGCGGGTGCTGCCTCCAGCCGCTCGCTGGTGAATCTGGGTCCAAAAATTCTGGCCGGAGATTTCGCACCCGCCTTCAAGGTGGATTTGCAGTTGAAAGATTTGCGACTGGTTCAGGAAATCGCCCGCAAAATCGGGCAGCCTCTGCCGGGGACGGCGCTGGCCGCCGAGCTGCTGGCTATCCTTGCCGCCAAAGGCCGCGGCTCCGACGGCACCCAGGCCCTCTATGAGGTCATCCTGTCGCTGGGTGCAGACAAAACATAATCCGCCCCCAGCGCAAGAAAAAGGCCGTCCGGAAGGTGTAATCGCAGACGGCCTTATCAGAAAAGGAGTTAACTCCCTACTCGTTACCCCCTTCACCGGAAGAACTGTCGCCACCATCGCCGCCGTCGCCATCAGAAGGCAGATCTTCTGTTCCGCCATCGTCGCCGTCGGTCAGTGCGACCGTGCCGGTATCATACGCAAGGCTGTGGGCAAACACGCTGCCCTGAATCATCACAAGACAAACCAGTAAAAGCAGTGCAATCATCATACGTTTCATAGACATCCCCTTTCGATTAAAATCGGTTAAATGCATTCCTGATACGAGTTGGTCACAGGTTTCAATATCACAGGGCTGGTAATCCCGCTGGGCAGCATGTTTTCCGCCGCGGGGGTGATTTCGATGGTTCCAATGTCTCCGGCTTCGGTGGTTTCCGAACCGCCGTCATCCAGCGTGGCGCCGATGTTGGTCACATAACCCGAGGTATAGTTGGTGGTATCGGCCATCGAGATAATCGTGCCGTAAATCTCGGCGTTGCCGCGCACGTCCACAATCCCGCCGACAATCGCCCCCGTCAGGACGTTGTTGTCGCCGGTGTTGGGATTGGTATTGCCCAGGTTGACGTTGAAGTGGGGTGCCAGAATCGTCGCTTCGGGAATCGAAGAATTATTCTGGAACGTCGCCGTCCCCGTGAAGTACAGGCAGTTGGCCTGCCAGTTCAGATTGCTGGGGGTATTGGTAATGATAACCCCGTTGAAGGTGCAGTTTTCAAATCGCACATTGTTGTAATAGGTGCTGGTGCTGGTCGAGCAGTCCACATACAGCACTTCTTCGAACGTGCAGTTTTTGAATAAGGCATTGTTGTTGCTGTTCAGAACCACATTACGAAAAGTCTTGTTTTCATATTTATAACGATCCAGCGTTCGGCTGCCGCTGCTGGCAGGCTGGCTGTAATTACCCGCGGCATGAGGAAAATATTCACGGACTTTGGTGATGCCGCTGGTCGAAACCCTGCCATTGGCCACCAGTGAACCGGTTGCTGAGACGGTGGTGGCGGGGATCGCGTTTTTATACATCGATGTATTATAGTCGCTAATACTCAGGCCGGGAATATTCGTCTGGTCGGGAACGCCGTAGTTGATGCCCTGGTGGTACCCCTGGATTTCATCGACGGAGGTATAAATCCGGTTGCCGTCCGCATCAAACATGGGATTGCCGTCGCAATCCAGGGTTTCAAGCTGATATGACTGCGCGGAAATGGTGTCTTTGGACAATACGGTATTAATGGTTCCTTCGACACTCGAATCAGAGGTCATGTTAAAGGGCGATATCGCAGCCCGGTTCCACGAGCTGTAGATGCTGCCGTGAATGGTCGTGTCGCCGGTAATCCACATACGACCGCGTCCGGCCAGCGCATAGTTCATCACCGAGGCGTCTTTGGTGATGCTCAGGTTGAGTTTCAGTGCCCGGGTAATGCCGCCGTCGGCACCCGTCGCCTGAATGACAACCACTTTGGGATTGCTGGAATACCGGGAGAAAGTAATCTGAAAGGCTCCGCCGCTCTGACAGGGAATATACGAGGGTGTTCGGATGCGCATCCCGGAACCGCCGGCATCGGTGAATGCCATGGCGCCGGGCACGGTCACATTGCCCAGCTTGACCGTCTGCAATTGCGAACACAGCTTGGACCACATCGTGTCGGCTTCGGTCGTGGTGACATAATTATATCCGGTTTTCAAGGGATTGGTGGTCGAAGCCTTCTGTGCGACATAGAGTGCACAATCCAGACCCGACAGGGCCGCATTGAGTGCGTTGTTGCCGGCCTTGTGATTGGCCGCCATCTGTGTGTTGGCACTGGACAGGCTCAAAAAGCCGACCGACAGCGACGCAAAGATGGCCAGAAATATCATCGCCGCAATTAAGGCGATGCCGCGGTGGTGCTGATGTCCTGGTTGCAAAAACCGTTTCATTTGAATTCCCCCCGAAACGAACTTTTTTATTCTCATTACTTCTCTAAAGAAAATATGGCAAATGTTGCAGTCGAAGGCAAGGGGGATTAAGAAATTATTTACAGGGTGTTATATCTCTGAATACGAGGATTGGTCGATTGTAACGGTCTTGACAGGGATAAAACCCGCGGGATTCTGGGACGTTCCGGAACGGTTGAAAAACAGTTCGCTCTGCCCCTGCAGGGTGACAGGCAGAGGAGAATAATTGATGATCGAACCGTTGATGGTGCCGCCGGCATCCCCTGTAAAGCGAATGCCGCCCACGGCCATGACGCCGTTGATGACGTTGGCCTGTCCGGTAAAGTCGGCATAGAATCCGGGCGCCATCAGGAAGGTGCCGGTTTCTCCCCGTATCGCATCAAATTGAGACCCTTGCAGGGTGGACACATCCTGGCAGACCACCTGCCCGGTGAACTGAAGGCTGTTGGCGGTATTGATGACTCCGGCCTGCGAATCCGCGGCAATGATGCCCTGAACCGTGGTCTTGGCGGAAAATTTAACGGTATTAGGCTGTTCAATATATAACACGCCTTTGATAGTGACTTCACTGGTGAATGTAGGATTGGTCCCC
>DLFY01000140.1 GCA_002482415.1 Phycisphaerales bacterium UBA7708 | reverse complement strand
TTTGCGGTTTTTCTCATACAGGGGAGTCACCAGCACAACATGGAATCCCAGTTCGCTGAGCACGTCGGCGATGTCGGTGGTGTAGATGCCGACGCCGCCGGAAGCCCCGCTGAAGCGTGATTCCGGGGAGACCAGAACGATGGTGCCGATGGCGATGGATTGCAGGATATCGGCGGCGGCGCGGGTGAGGTCTTTGTCGAACCGCTCTTTTTCATTGACGGTGATGCGCATCAAGCAGTCGATGACCACCTGACGGACGGCGGGATTGTCGGCGCTGACTTCCCGCAGGAGCAGGCCGACGGATGCGGCTCCGAAATCATTTTCTTTGATGGACCAGTGAATCAGCAGGCCGAACAATTCGCCGAAACGGTCAAAGTCGGCTCGTT
The DNA here is from genome assembly GCA_002482415.1 of Phycisphaerales bacterium UBA7708. Classification (GTDB taxonomy): domain Bacteria; phylum Planctomycetota; class Phycisphaerae; order Sedimentisphaerales; family Anaerohalosphaeraceae; genus Anaeroglomus. The sequence continues at coordinate 18,772 of DLFY01000140.1, read as the reverse complement.
CCGGATGGCAGCATTCCGCAAAGACCCGGGCTACATAGCAATGACGGATGCGGTCGGCACGGCCGTATCGGAAAAACCGCCGGAAGGAATCAAAGAGCACCTGTTTTTCCTGGATGGCCTGTTCCTTGGAAACGATTTCGAAAATGCTGCTGGATACCGGCTGGATGACACCGCCGAAGCCCAGTTCAAGCAGTTCGTGGCCGGACCAGAATTCCTTTTGTCCCCAGCGCATCTTGCCTTCGACGTTGTTGTAGCGTTCCCGCATTTCGTAGAATTCGCTGAACTCGATGCCCTCAATCGGCTGGCCGGTGTCGGCGCTGCGAAGGCGGAAATTATACGTGCGGGCCAGAGCCTGCTGGCCGTCCAGCATCGGATTGGGGAAGTTAAAGACGCACAGCAGTTTTTCTTTTTGATAGCTGCGGACAAAGGCGGCGATGCGGCCGTTGCCGGTGGCAATCGGGGTCAGCGTGCCCTTGGTCAACGCCGGGTGTTCATCGGCGAATGCGAATAAGCCCCGCAGGTAGGTGCCGAAGCCGCGCAGGTAGGGATAATGATTCAGGATATCCTGGCGGGCCAGGTTTTCATCATACCAGGGATGCGAGAAGCGGTTGTTGACCCAGTGCTTCCAGCATTCGGTGTAGGCCATGTCGAACCGGCGGGGGAATGAGCCGGCTTCGGGGCCGGGCAGACGGCTGATATGATACATAATCGGGCCGTAGCTGCTGAAGACCAGCAGGGCCGCCGCAGGCCAGATCATATTCTGGTAATTGCTGGCGGGGGATTCCTCGTCGTGGCTGTTGAACATCGACAGAGTCTGGCCGCCGTAGCGATGCAGCAGCCGCTTGAGATATTCGAGATTGTTATTGAGTCCCAGCGGGCTGTGGACGGCCTGGCCGCTGCGGATATTTTCAAGATTTTTGATGATGGCGTTGTAGGGAATTGTCGCCGATTTAATCATGCGGACTTCGTTGGCGTGCCACTGTTCGCTGTAGGCCAGCAGGGCGCCGGGAACGGCTTTCTGGACGCGATAGGCGATATACATCAGGGGGATATTCGGCTCGTTGGTGCCGCGCAGGTCCACCGGCTCGAATCCCTTGACGGTGACTTCGCCCAGCAGCTTGGGCATCTGGGCCAGGTCCGGCCTGACCGGGAAAACCGTGTCGAATCCGTGACCGACATCGACGCGCAGACCAAAGCCCATCCGGGTCAGTTGGGTGCAGACATCGACCAGGTATTCCACATTATCGAGGTCGCGCATATTGACCATGAAACTGTCCAGCCATTCGTCCCATTCGCCGTCCCAGCCGGCCCGACGCGTCAATTTGCCGTCGGGACCTGCGATATAGACCGGCATGGCATACGGCCAGCTATGCCATGCGCGTGAAAAATGACTCAGTACACACAGCAAAATTTTCATGCCGAGCTGGTCGGCTTTTTGCTTGAGCCGCAGCAGGGCTTCGATGCCGCCCAGGTCACGCCGGACGGTGCGGCCGTCCCAGATGGAAAAGACCGACGGATCCGGTCCGGCCTCTCCCGCCCAGCCCAGCTCGAGGGCTCCCAGCGGATAGATGCGGGTGTAGCCTTCTTTTTTGATAGAGGGGAGCTGTTCGGCCAGGTCGTCGAAGGTGCCATAGACAAACGCACCGGTTTCATCCCGCAAAGGACGCATGTTNNTCTCAAAACGCGGTGGCCGCGTTCATCGGCGACACGTTTGAGCAGGCCGTGGGAATTTTCATCAAATTTCTCGAATTGCCAGGTCTTGCCGTCATCAAAGGTCGTCTGGACGGAGTAATGAATCCATCCGTTTTTGCCGGGCAGATGGGCCTCAAAATAAAGTTTTTCCCCCGTACTGGCCAATTTGTCAAGGGCCATTGTCATGGGTTTCTTGCGTCGACCGTTGACCGACCACTGAATCCGGGCCTGAATATGCTTGAGGCTGATGCGGGCGGGTTTGCTGAAATGGATGCGCACCGTCGGCGATTCCCCGCGGAAGAAGCTGCGGTTGATGCGGGCGGTTGGGAAAAACGGTGGACGTTCGGTCAGCAAATCTTCCAGAATCTTGCTGATGCGCAGGCAGACCGAGCGGCTGATGCCTTTATTCGGATGATACCAGTAATAGAGGCCTGCATAGAGTAATCGCAGGGATTCCTGGGGATTCTGTTTGAGGCGAATGCGGCGAACCAGTTCGTCGATGGCGGCGTTGACTGTGTGCACATGATCGGAAATCAGCATGCGGGACAGTTCGTCCAGTGCCGGGTCCACGGCACGGGCTTTGAGGCGTTCTATCCATGGTTTGATAAACGGCCCCTGGTCGTGGAAAATCTCCGTCCGTACGCCGCCGTGAACAACACTCAGGCGGGCGGCATCGATACTCATGGCATCGATAAAATACTCCGGTGCCAGCCGCACGGCCTGCATGACATTGTTTTTCAGTTCGTACAGCACAACGACTGTGCCGGAATCAAAAAACAGATGTTTGAACCCGGCGGCAGTTTTTTTGGCTGCGGTCAGATTGAATTTCTGATGCTCGGCATACAGGGTCGCTTCATGAACGACGATGGATCGCAACTGCACACGGCGTTTGTCCGAGTCCACCTGGGCGACTTTTAAAAATTCCGTTGCGGAAGCGGTCTTTCCGAAATACGTCCAAAATTCATGAACAGATAAAATCGTATCAAGCTCAACCAGGACGTTGTGCAGATGGGCGAAAGCAGGGTCTTCCGCAAAAGCCTCCAGTTGACGAATCGTTGCTTCCAGAATGACCTTGTGTGCCTTGTAGAATCGCAATGCGGCATAGTGAATATGGCTGATGTGCTGGTCGGCATGGCACTGGTGATACAAGACCATGGCCAGACAGCCGATAAGAAGAGATTCCCGCTGTACCTGCTCTTTCGGATTGAAGTCCAGCAGCCGGGAGTTGAACAGGATTTCATGCGGCATCAGGGTGGGAACCAGCGGAACAGCCGGGCTGACGCGCAGACGAATCTTTCGCGTGTTAAGATAGGTAAACGCTTGTGGATTGTATTTCTGTACGGTTTGCCAGGTTAATTCGAGGCAGCGGTGTAAAAACAGGGCCTTGTCTCTGCCCAGTCCGTTTAAAACGGATAAATCGTTCTGAATTTCACATTGCCCCTGCGGGGTAAATGAAAAAACCGCAACTGTATCCAATCCTTTGACCTGCGACTTTTCGGCGCTCATGAATCATCCTCGTCAGGGCATCCCGTTGACCCGCAGACACACAGGCCTTTCATTATTTCTGTATAATATCATTGCAATTTGTCGTGATTTTGTCAAGAGGATTGGTATTGAATCGGGGAAATATACTTAACAAGTATATTTTGCCGCGAGGATGGCCACAGAATACATCGGAACGGTACATAACCGCGTCTCTGGCGGACAATTTCGTTCAGGATCAGTATAATTACAGGGGGTAATCTCAGAATTTATTCAGCTTTAAGCTGACGGCTCATCAGGTCCGCGAGGGCTTTATGCACACTCTTGTGGCCGTGAATAATGGCATACACGGCTTCGGTAATCGGCATTTCAACCTGATACTTAGCGGCCAGCCCAAGGACTGATTCGCACGTTGCCGCACCTTCGACGACACTGTGTGTGGCGGCCAGGGCTTCGGCAGCCGATGCCCCTTTGCCGATGCGTTCGCCGAAGGAGCGGTTCCGGCCTTTGGGCGAGACACAGGTAGTGACCAGGTCGCCAAGGCCCGATAATCCCGCAAAGGTTTTCTCTTTAGCCCCCATAGCGATGCCAAGCCGTTCAATTTCTGCCAGTCCACGGCTGAGCAGGGCAGCTTTAGCGTTGTCGCCGGCGCCGATGCCGTCGATGATCCCGGCGGCGATCGCAATGACATTTTTCATTGCTCCGGCCAGTTCCACGCCGATAAGGTCATCGTTGGTATAAACACGGAACATCGATGTATTGAAGGTATGTTGTATCTGTTTGGCCAGTTCGATATCCGCACAGGCGGCAGTCGCCGAAGCAGGCAGTTTGCGAGCCAGTTCATCGGCAATCGTCGGACCGGATAGTACCGCCAGCGGATGGCTGTCACTCAGGATTTGCCTTAAAATCTCCGTCGGACGAAGCAGAGTCTTGTTTTCTATCCCCTTGGTGGTGCTGACAATGGGAACTCCGGCCGGCAGGTGAGGTTTGAGCCGGGCCCAGATACCACGCATATATTGACAGGGGACCGCGGAAACAACCATTTCTGCCTCAGACAATGCCTTTACATCGTCGGCCTCATACCGCAATTCTTTTGGCAACGGATAACCCGGCAAAAATCGGAAATTTTCCCGTTTTTCGGCAATCTGGGCAAGCTGCGCAGCATCAAAGCCCCACAGTGTCGTTCGAATACCGTTTTCACACAACAGCATCGCACATACACTGCCCATCGCACCATCACCAACAATTGTTACGGTCTTAAACATGGCCGATATTTAACCACCAAATGGATAGAAAATCAAGGATTTACATGAATAATCAAAACGCGTATAATCTCCTTTCGTAGAGGCATGACATTGGGTAAAAATAAGAGAGGATACAGCACGTGAGAAAAAAAGAAATCAAATCACCGTTTAAGCCGCGGCAAATTGTCCTGGCCTGCGTATTTATTGTTCTCGTATTGGCGTTTTATGTCTATTGGCNNTATTGGCTGTTTTTGAAGCCCATTTCCCCCGATCCGGGCTTTGCATCATTGCGGGTTGCCAGTGCCGCAGACAATCCCAACGGGCCGGAGGTACAGAAAATTCTGGCCACCAATCATGCCGTGCGATTTGATTTGCCCGGCTGTTCTAATCTGCACAAAGTCAGCGACTCGCTGTATCGCGGTGCCCAGCCGACCAAAGAAGGCTTTGAGAACCTCAAAAAGCTGGGGATTAAAACCGTGGTCAATCTGCGAGGTTACCACTCCGACGAGGAATTACTGGCCGGGACGGGTCTGGATTATAAACCCATTCCGATGGATACCTGGGATGTGACGCCGGACAATGTCATGGCGTTTTTACGCATTGCCGCAGATCCGAATGCCGCGCCGGTGTTTGTCCATTGTCAGCATGGTTCCGACCGGACCGGCACCATGGTGGCGGCGTATCGAACAATCATTCAGGAATGGAACCGGGATCGTGCAATCCGTGAAATGACACACGGCGGATTCGGTTTCCATCCCCTCTGGACGGAACTGCCTGCCATGCTGCGCAAGCTGGATATTGAGGCGATCAAAAAAGAAGTCAAAGCCAATTAAACGACAGGCGCAGTAGATTCTGATTTTTATTTTCGGATAATTACCTGGGGGGTAAATGCGGTATGCAGAATGGTCCATATCTGGTCCGCATTTTCGCACTGCATGATATCCTGGCGGAGCTGGGCACGGCTTATTACGCGGGCAATCAAGCCCAGGATTTGTACCTGCACATCATCATCCGAGGCGGGCGTCAGGATTAAAAAGATGAGTCGGGCCGGCTTGTCGTCGGGCGAATTCCATTCGATTCCTTCCAGTGACCTGCCAAATACAACAATCGGGCTTTTTAGGGCGGCAAGTCTTGCATGAGGAATGGCAATCCCTTCTTCCATGGCCGTGCCCATGGTGCTTTCTCGCTGAAGCACATTCCGGCAGATGTCCTCGACATCCAGAGAATCATCAATCCCTGCTGCCAGCCCGCAAAGCTCACGGATACCCTGTTCCCGGGTTGCGGCCTGCATACGGGGGATAATTGCCCGATGGAAAAAGTATTCGAGAATGCTGATTTCCCGACGTTTGCGAAGTGAATACCCCAGCCATGGCCCGAGGATAACCGAAGAAGCCACGGCACTGAAAACAATCGCCACAAACATCGGCTCGGTGATCAACAGGTTTTCCATGGCAAGCATGCCGATTACAATCACCATCGCGCCCCCCGGGGTGTGAGCAATGGCAATCGACTGCAGGTTGGATTTGGGCAGGCCGGTGGCAACGGCTCCCAGCCAGGCGCCGTAATATTTGCCTGCAATCCCCACCGCGGTAATCAGCAGTACCAGAAAGACATTAAAGCTGCCCAGGAAATCCACTTTCAGGCCAATATTGACAAAAAACAACGGCACGAATATCGCGTACACCATCTGCGATATAATCTGGCGAACGTTTTCAGAAAGAGCCTTGCTGCCGCCGGCCATAATTCCGGCAATGAAAAATCCAAACAGGGCATGAATGCCGATTTTCTGAGTGATGGCTCCGCACAAAAGCCCCAGCAGGCAGATGAATGTTAGCGAAATTCCAGGCTGGGGGAGCTGCTTTGCCTTGATTTTGGTCAGGGCGGAGTCGGTCAGAGTCCTGCCGATGGTCAGGCATAAGGCCGCAAATCCGATCGTGGCAGCCGCAATCAGGAGGATATGCACGGCGCTCAGGCCGGACTGCATGAAAAAGCCAAGGATGAGCGTGAATAAAAGCCATCCGATCAGGTCGTTGACCGACAGGGCCGATATAATCAGGAATCCCAGGTCGGTTTTGGATAATTTTAAATCATGCATGGCCCGGGCGGTAATCGGTAAATCGCTGATGGTCATGATGGTTGCCATGAACAGGGCGAAGATAATCCTGCGTTCCGGGTCGGCCAGAAAAGCGCCCGGCAGAAAATAGCAGGGGACAAAGGCGACGATCATGGGAATAATGACGTCCCACAACGCGATGGCAAGGGCTTTGCCGCGCTGCCGCCAGGCGGAGGAAAAGTCGATCTCAAGGCCGGTTTCCAGCAGGAGGAATAATACGCCGATCCACGCCACGGTTTCCAGCATATTCTGCTGCACCGGGTCTGCCGGGAAAATCGCCTGATGCCATCCCGGCAGGAATCTGCCCAGAATCGTCGGCCCCAGCAGAATGCCGACCAGGATTTCAGCGGTCAGGGGCGGCTGCTTCCATTTGCGAAATAATTCCCCCAGCCCCCGGGCCAGGCCCAGCAGCACGAACAACTGAACCAGAAAAATAAAGATGTTGTGTTCGCTGAGATTCTGCATTGTCCTGTATCTTATCCAACAGGATTCAAATTATCCAGTCTGTTTATCGCCGGTCCGGAAAAATTTATCGGAATAAAACGGATAATTGGTCTTTGGTTTGCGGGTCCATGGCCGCAGGGCTGGTCCAGACTGCCATCTCGAGGCTTTTGCGGCAGGGACAGGCATCCTCGCACAGGCTGTCCCCGGCGGCCAGTACCGCCTTAATCAGGCTGATGGCGTTGTCGGTAGCGGCGTTGAGATTGCCGATAATTTCCCTGAGCAGGAGCTGTTTGTCCGTCTGGCCGTGATGTTCCTGCCAGCAGTCATAATCGCTGACCAGGGCCACAAGGGCATAGCACATCTGGGCCTCGCGGGCGAGCTTGGCTTCCGGCATGGCCGTCATCCCGATCAAATCCCCGCCCCATTTCTGATGCATCAGGGATTCGGCCCGCGTGGAAAACTGGGGACCTTCCATGCAGACATACGTTCCGGCCGGATGCACAGTCGTGCGGATTTGTTTGGCCGCATCCTGAAGCCGTTTTCGCAGTCGTCCGCAGCAGGGCTGGGCCATCTCACAGTGGACCGCTCCGAGGGCGTCGAAGAATGTATTTTGCCGCCGGAAGGTTTTGTCGATGAATTGATCCACCAGGACCAACTGCTTTGGGGCGTAATCCTGCCGCAGGGAACCTACCGCGGCGCTGGTAATCAGGGCGGTAACACCGATTTGTTTGAGGGCAAAGATATTGGCTGCGTACGGCACGCGGGAGGGGGGAAAGCGATGCCCCGGCCCGTGGCGATTCAGAAAAGCCGCTTGACCGGCGCCCAGTTTGCCGATACGAATCACATCGCTGGGACTGCCGAAGGGAGTCTTGACTGTTTCTGTCCGTACGTCGGTAAGCTGATCGATAATAGCCTGCCCCAGTCCGGAGCCGCCGATAATTCCAATCATGATTTTGTCCTCATGTTTATCAATCCGCGGGACTGCCAAAGACAGACAAATCCGGCCTGGCCTGCGGGTCGGACAGATTATACTCGGCAGATTGGGTTTCCTGCAATGGTTTTAATCGCGGATCGGAGAGGTCCAGTCGATACATCATCTGGTTGTATTCATACCGCGGTGTTGCATGTTTCTCATCGCCGGAAAAGGTGATGCAATAGGTCCCTTCCAGATAAATCAGCCGCCCGTTGTCCTGGTCGAAGTACGGGTGCTGTTTGGGATTATATAAGGAGTACTTGTTATGGGTGATGATTTTAGTAGCGGCAGTCCAGGGTCCGACCGGGGTGTCCGCTTCGGCATACCAGACCTCGCCGAGATTCGAACTGTCGCCGCCGAACTGGTTGAAAATCATAACCCATTTTTTCCGCCATCGATTCCAGCAGACCGAACCGCCATGCGGCGTAATCTGTTTTTTGCTGTCGCAGTCCACCATGTGCATGGCCTGATGTTCCTTCCGGAGGGCCTGCTGTGCAGCGGCTTTGGAGCCCAGACGCTCGGCCAGTTTGCCGAAAGTAATCCAGCGACTGGACGATTGCCCCGCCTCCTGCCCCAGTGCCGTCAGGACTTCATATTGGTTGGGGTCGCTGGTCTTGCTCAATACGGCCTCAACCCGCATTCGAACCGCCGCCGGAAACGGGATGGCAAAATACCAGTAGGAAACGCCGTTGACCAGCACCGGGGTCGGATGACCGCAGGCGTGGTAGGGCATCGGCTGTTCGGCATCCCGCAGGATCGGCTCAAAGCATTGTTTGGTATCGTTATACATCCCGATTCCCCGTTCGTGAAATGTGCCGAGGTCTTTCATTCGGGCAAAGTGGCACAGCATCCGCTGTTTGCCCTGCGGGTCTTTGACGGTGATAAGGCCGTCGATCCAGACCATCCCCGGCCCATCTATCGGGAACATCTTTTTACTGAAGCCGGAGTCGTCGGTGAAATAGGTCAAATTCACCCCCTTATCCGGATCCAGCCCGCCTCTGTCCGGCAGGGCGCTGACGGCTCCGGAAGTGGCAAATTGCCCCAGTCCATAACTGACCCGTGCCGTATCCCCCCAGAACCAGTAAAGCCTGCCCTGATACAGACAGTTATTGACCGAATCCTGTCCGCAAACCTGGGCATTCAGCAGCGGCTGGTCAATCGCCACCTCCCGTCCGGCCAGGATGCTGTCACGGTAAATCCCCTGGCCGGTCACGCGATACAGTCGCTGGGCAATCTGGGTACGTTTGATCTTGACTGTCGCGGTTTTGCCCGGCTGCGTATCCAGGGCGACGCCCCGCATTCCAAAGCCGTCGGCGGCAAACGCATAGCCGGGACTTTCGACAAAGAAAAAGACCTTTTGTCCCATCAGGCCCGGCTCGTAAAATGCCGCCATCCCTCCGCTGTCGGTATAGAGCCGAATCATGCTGGTCGTGCGAAGCTCCGCCAGCGGCACACCCCGGCCGGTTTGCTCATCCACCACATGGATGAAAAAATAATCCGAAGCGGCGGCCCGACAGACCGAGACAGTCTGGCAAAGCATTGCGGCTGACAGAATCGCAGTGTATATGACAGATTTCATTTTTATTCTGATCCTGTTTAAAATTTCCTGGTTCGTCGCGGCTAAGTACAGCGGCTTCAACCATGTGCTTCTTTTGCTCGCGGAATAATCATACCCGTTGGGTATACCTCTGCTTTACAATGGTTCTTATTGCTGCGGGGCCGGGGTTGTTTCCATTTCCGGCTCAGCGGCTTTGGCAGCATCCGTTCTCTCAGTTGGGGCCGCGGCATCCAGCTTCAGGTTGACAATCCGTCCCTTGGTCATCCGCTTGACCGATAATTTCAGCTCGCCGCCGGCCTGAATCATGGTCTCAAAGGCTTCCACGTTCGCCACCGGCGCATCGTTGACGTGCGTGATAATTTCAAACGGCTTGATTCCGCCGACGCTGGCTTTGCTGCCCGGTTCAATCTTGGACACGATGACGCCCGGGTCCGCCGGTGTCAGACGGAAGTACCGCTGGACTTCATACGTCAGGTTGCGGACGGTGATGCCCATCGCCTCGGATTTGAACCGTTTGGCCGAGTTGTAGTGCGAGGGACTTTCGGTAATCACCATATCCCTGGTAATTACCTCGCCATTGCGGAAAATCTCGGCCTGAAAATGCGTTCCGAACCCAAAATCCGTCAGCGAGCGAATCAGGTTATTTTCCGCATCGGCCCAGGGCGTCGGCAGCTGATCGTAATATTCTTCCGGCAGATCGCTGAGCTGATCCCACGGGAACATCTCCCCGAAACCGCTGTCAGAATCGTCGAGGGCGATCTCCATTGGGCGGGGCTGCTTGTCGATATGCAGCCGAAGCAGAATATCGCCCATCTCCAGCCCGGCCTGAGAAGCCGGTGAGTTCTCGTAAACAAATGAAATCATCGCTCCGATTTCGCCGTCGCGGGTCATATCCGATACCTGGTTCATCCGGGCCAGTTCCGCATCCAGCGGCTGCATTTCCACGCCCAGCCAGGCAATGCGGTTTTCCTCGGATTCATCCAGCGGCACGTTGGTCGCATCAAAGCCGGATGCACGGACTTTCATGATCGGCTCAAGATAGCAGACCGCGGTCAGTGCCTGGTTATAGTCCGACATCCAGCGGTCTTCATCGGACATGATTTTCTCGCGCCGGGACAGCGGCAGGGCGATCAGCCGGCCATCCAGATCGAATAAATATCGGTTGTTGACCGACCCGAGCAATTGCGGCTGAAGCTGCCGGCGCCAGCCGAGGGCAAAGGAGGCGATGCGGTATTGCTGGACGTACACCGTCTTGTTCTGGCCCTGAATCCGGACTTCGGCCCCCAGCAGCAGTTTCTGGTCGTATGCGGCGACCGGTTCGGGCGACAGAGCCGTCTGGACATGATTCAGCGGACGGTCAAGGCTGATGACCAGTCCGCCGTAATCGGCCAGCGAGCCTTCAAACCTGCCTTCCACCGGCAGGTTTTTGTGAGGATAAACCACGACCCGTTCCAGCCGCGAGGTCTGCTTGGGCGGCAGTTTGGCCAAAATCAGGATATGGTTGGGGTCGATTAAAAGCCCGGCCTTGTTCATTTCCGTCGCACTGCCGTCTTCGTCGCGCATGGAATATCGTCTGTAATTGTTTTCTGAACTCCGGGGGCTGCGAAAGTTCAGTTGAACCCGCACGATTTCCCGGCTGATTTTCGTCTCAAAATCGGTGAGTTTTCGGGTCAATTCCTCCGCCGAAATCGCCGGCCAGTCCAGCGGCGACTGCTGCCAGGAGCCATCGACCGGCAGTGCCTGCCCCATGCAAACCGCCGCGGCAATGCCGTTGGGGTCCAGAATCAGGCCGGTCGTCGTCCCTGCGATATACGAAAATCCGTCTTCACGCAGGGTGGGAACGTCCTGCATCTTTTCAATGCTGATGCTCCAATGGCCGTTCTGCTCGGAATAGGACGCCACCTTGAAGGTCTTGGTGCTGCTTTTGGCAAATGCAATCGGGCGGGCCTTCTGCAGGGGTTTGTCCAGTTGCAGGATGACGGCACTCTGTTCGTAAGGGTATGCCGCCGGCTTGGCCTCAATCAGTTCATCCTGAAAACGAACGCGGATTTTCTCTACAAAGCGGGGGTGAACCATAATATCCGGCGTAATCACCTTGTCTGCCGACAGGACAAACCCCGCCACTTCCAGCGGACGCTCCTGGCGAATCAGCTGGCTGGCGTCGCCATAGCCGTGAATCTGGCCGCACGAAGGACACCGCTGCCCCCAGCCGGCCACTTCCGGGGCTTCACCCTTGTCAAATCGCAGGGTGTATTCCACGCGAACCAGCGAGGGCTGCACCTGTTTAATCATATCCGAATCCGAAACAGCGGCCGCTGCAAAGCTGTACAGTCCGGCGCTCACGATAAGTCCACAAATCATTACATGTTTCATAAAAGCCCTTTCTTTGGTATTTGAATAAAATCAGTGTTTTTCGTAATCCCGTGAAAATTCCAGTACCGCCTGCTGCATCAGGCCGTTGCGCAGCACCGTAAAAACGCAGCGGTTTTTCTGCTGCACGGCGGCAATCGCGGCGGCGTGCATTTTTCGCACATCATCCAGCGTCTTGACATCCTGCCCATCAATCTTCAGGATAATATCCTGTTCCCGCAGGTTGGAATTGGACGCATTGCCCGGATACTTGATGCCGAAGATAAACACCCCTTCCTTGCGATAATAATACAAGTCGGGATTTTCAAACTGGTTGATGGTCTTGACGGTGAAATCCCACCGCGGGCAATCCAGCTCGTCGCCCTGAACCTTGCCTTTGTCCGTCGGGATCAACTGGACTTTGATCGTGTCCTGATTGCGGACCAGTTCAACCTCGACAGCCTTTTCCTTTTCCAGCAGCCCCAGGGTGCGCCGCAGCACCGGCAGGCCTTCTTCCGTCATGGCCGTGACAGGCTTGCCGTCGATGCGAACAATCCGGTCGCGGGCTGCAATCCCGGCCCTGCGGGCGGGGCTTTCCGGGTCGGTCTCGGCGACCATAACGCCTTCCGTCGCGTCAAAATAGATGTTCCGGTTAAAATCCCGAAGCGGCTGAAGCTGCAGGCCCAGCCAGCTCCAGTTGACCTTGCCGAACTGTCGAAACTGCGGTACGACATGCTGAATCGTCTCGCTTGGGACGGCAAATCCCAAATCGCCGCCAAGCAGCCTGCCCAGCGTGTTAATGCCGACAATTTCGCCTTTGGTATTGACCAGAGGGCCGCCGGAATTGCCCGGACTGATGGATGCATCCGTCTGCAGCCACAGGCTGTATTCCCCCTCGGGCAGATACCGATGGGTACAGGAAATAATTCCGATGGACACGCTGCGTGACAATCCCCACGGCGCCCCCATCGCCATCACAAAATCGCCTTCTTTGAGCACCGTCGAATCCCCCAGCTTCGCCGTCGGCAGGGCGGCGGTGTCGCCTTTGCGTTCCAGCTTCAGCAGCGCCAGGTCGGTATCCTTGTCCGACCCGATGAGTTTGGCATAATACGATACGCCGCTGTACAGCAGGCACCGGATTTCGACGGCCTTGTCCACGACGTGCCAGTTCGTCAGAATCTCGCCTTCCGGAGATATAATCGTGCCGCTGCCGGCCACTTCCTGCGTGATTTTCTTGCCGCTTTCGTGATTTTCACTCAGACACTTGATATACACCACCGCCGGAAAGACCTTATCTTTGGCGGTCTGCACAATCTCCCGAAAATCCAGTGATATCTGGTCCTCGGCAACCTGCCCTGCCCCCGGCTGACTGAGCATTATGAACCCCAGTACCATGCCGGCCCAGACCTTGAACATTTGACCCATAAACATGCTCCTTTCTCGGTATCCCATTATCCAATCTGTATTTTTCAATGATGCATGAATATCGTTCTGATATGAGAAATATTATACCATCGAAAATGGCGTTGGCAAGCCGGGAATCTGTGTCATGTCAATAAAAAAAGATACACGACCCGCTAAGGTATCGTGTATCTTGGGAATGTCCAGAAAACAGATTTTATTCGACCGTCACGCTCTTGGCCAGGTTGCGGGGCTTGTCCACGTCGTAGCCCTTGAGCACCGCGGCATGATAGGCCAGCAGCTGCAGCGGCACCACCGTCACCATCGGCTGCAGCGGTTCGCAGACATCCGGCACATAAATCAGATGATCGGCAAAGCCGCGAATATGCTCGTCGCCTTCGGTGGCCACGACAATCGTCTTGCCGCCGCGGGCACGGACTTCCTGAATATTGCCCAGAATCTTTTCATATTGCGAGCAGCGGGTTGCGATAAACACCGCCGGCATCTGGTCGGTAATCAGGGCAATCGGCCCGTGTTTCATCTCCGCCGCAGGCAGGCCTTCGGCGTGAATATAGCTGATTTCCTTGAGCTTCAGCGCCCCTTCCAGCGCCACCGGGTAATTAAATCCGCGTCCCAGGAACAGCCAGTTGGGTTTGTCGATATTGGCCGCGGCAATCTGCTTGATATACTCGGATTGCGACATAATCGACGCGACTTTGTCAGGAATCAGAACCAGGTCATTGAGCAGTTGCTGGGCCACATCACAGCTCAGATGCCGCCTGCGTCCCAGTTCAATCGCCAGCATGGCCAGAACCGCCACCTGCGCGGTGAACGCCTTGGTGCTGGCCACGCCGATTTCCGGCCCCACACGCAGATAGACACCCGCGTCGGTGGTCCGGGCAATCGTCGAGCCGACGACATTGACAATCCCCAGCGCCAGTGAACCGCGTTCCTTGGCCAGTTCAATCGCCGCCAGCGTATCGGCCGTTTCGCCGGACTGACTGATGGCAATGACCGCTGTCCCTTCTTCCAGAATCGGGTTGCGATAGCGGAATTCGCTGGCGTATTCCACTTCCACCGGAATCCGAGCCAGTTGCTCCAGCAGAAATTCCCCCACAATCCCCGCATGCCACGCCGTCCCGCAGGCGGTCACGATAAAGCGTTTGGCCCGGGTCAGTTCGCGGAAATAGTTCTGCAATCCGCCCAGAATCACTCGCCCGTTTTTCAGGTCAATACGACCGCCTAAGCAGGTTTCAATCGCCTTGGGCTGCTCGGCGATTTCCTTCTGCATGTAATGGTCGAAACCTTCCAGTTCAATCTGGTCCAGCGAAATCTCGATTTCCTTGAGTTCCTTCTGCACCTGCTGATTGCTGATGGTCTTGGTATAAAAGCCGTTGTCGCCGACAGTCACCATCTCGCCGTCGGACAGGTAAATCGCCTGCGTGGTATGCTCGACAATCGCCGCCGCATCCGAGGCAATGATATATTCATTCTCGCCGACACCCAGAATCAGCGGGCTGCCCTTTTTGACGCCGATCATCATGCCTGGGCAATCCGAACATAAAATCGCAAGCCCGTAAGTGCCGTGCACTTCGTTGAGTGCCTGCTGTATCGCCCATTCAAAGCGATGGCAGTTTTCCGGGGCCTGTTTGCCGTCTTTGGTCTTCTGGTTGGCGTAAAAATACCCGATCAGATTGGTCAGCACTTCCGTATCGGTTTCGCTCTGGAATGTGCAGCCTTCCTTTTGCAGCCATTTTTTCAGGGTCGTATAGTTTTCGATAATACCGTTATGCACTAAGCAAATCTTGCCGGTGTAATCGACATGCGGGTGGGCATTAATCGTATTGGGTTTGCCGTGTGTCGCCCAGCGGGTGTGCCCGATGCCGATGCTGGCCGTGTTGGCAGGACGGGGCAGCAGTTCCTCCAGCGCGCTGATTCGACCGCTGGTTTTGAAGATGTTAAACGAGTCATCCTCTTCGACAAGGCAGATGCCTGCGGAGTCATAGCCCCTGTATTCAAGACGTTTCAGGCCTTCAATTAAGATCGGTTGTGCTGTTTTATGGCCAAAATACGCGACAATTCCACACATAACGCATCCTTTATCAATAGAAATAGTTCATAATTCAGTGCGGCCCAAGTATTATCGGTAAATCGCAATGGCCTGTAAAGTTAAATTCCGGCGACTGGAAATCTGTGCAAAAAGATATGGAAATACTCAAATTGCAAACGAGCCGGGTCCTATAATCACAAAAAAAGAAACAGGGGTCCGTGATGAACCCCTGTTTCGAGTCTGCTTTTAAAAAGACAGGCAATATCTGTTAATTACTCGCGTCAAGCAGCCAGTCCTGTGCCAGGATGGAAAGATCAATCAGATTCACCTTGCAGTCCTGATTGATATCCTCGGCATTCGTTAAATGAATCGGCAGACATAGTTTGACTGTCTGGTCATTCTTCACGAGGAAGAAATCGCCAAACTCTTCAGACGACAGTGCCGATGGATTGATGGTTCCTCGATACAAACGAATCTGGTACACAGCCGAAGCGGCACCGGCGGGGATATCCCACTCATATTTGTGCCACTGGTTGTTGTAAGAGGACATGTCATACCAGTCTCTATAGATGTTGTACGAACCGCCTTTTTCATCATCAATCCGGATATCCGCGGTGCTGGTGCAATTTCGCTGATAGACCCAATAACCGAATTTATCAAACTTCGAGAAATCCACCGTCTGAGGCAGGGTAATGGTAATGCCGATAGCCCAACCGCCCTTGCTGGTATCGTATGACCACACGAGCGTCTGGTCATTCGGATCAAACAGCACCGCCGGGTCGAGATTCGGTGTCGCGGGGGCTTGCAGCTTCACAGTCCCTACGGCCCATGTCGTCCCGTCGCCGCCCCATGGGACAGCATATTTAACGACGTTCGGATCACCGGCTGGATTCCAATAGTCCTGATCCAGATAGGCCCAGGGGGCTGTCAGAGATGCCGTTGTGTCTTCGAGCCATTTATCGGCCACCTGGAGCAGGTCGGCATTGTTAACCGCTAGGTCATTATTCAGGTCTGTAATCAAATCCCGGACGACAAAGTACCAGATTGGGCCGGCAACCGGTGTTTCCGCATACGTCGGTGTCACTCGCCAGTAATAACCCGTTGACGGTGCCAGATGAATGCCAAGGCCCGCATAGACATCAAAGCTTTCCAGATTCCCTGTCAGCGCAATGGGTGTGGCGTCGGAAAGATCCGGTTTGGTTCCGATTTCGAGGACCGCGGAGTCCGGCGCCTCGGCAAAACGCCATGTCAGCACAGGATCCCAGAACAGATTCATCGTTCCGGAGGCTGGATTGGGATTGTAAGGCTTGCCGGCAAGGTCGTCAATGAAAGCCTGCAAGACCTGCCCGGCACTCAATGGTCTGCTGTACACCTTGAAATCATCGACTCTGCCGGTAAACGGCTGGCTTCCGCCGCTGACATTTCCGACCGACAATTTCTCATACAAACTAATCGTCTTGCCGGGATAATCTGTCCTTTTCGTACCATTGATATACCAGGTGACTATTTTTGCAGCGCTGTCGTAGGTGATGGTATGGCACTGCCATCCGCCTCTCAGATAGCTGGAATCATTGGGGGTTGCTATGTAAGTATTGTCGATGCCGAAAATGTAACGGTTGAAATTGTACCGGCCGAATTCAAAAATTTCCCACCCGTCAGGCCCGGCGCCATTGCCGAGAATGGTTTCCCAGCCGCCGCCGATGAGCGGATCGCTGTAATCCCAGAAACTGATCGTCCAGTTTCCGCCGGTCGCTATATCGGGAATCGGCAGGGTAATCGGTTCATCCCCGAAGAATTCCGCCGCTGCACCGCTGCCGATTACACCACCGGCAAAGTGCGGATTGGCACGCGTGCCGTCATTGGAACCGACTGTGTCCGTCAGGGCATCATCAAACGGCCAGTATCCGATCAGAGCCCCTGTGGTAAAGCTGATGGTGGTTTCGCTGACCGGTGCTCCCTGATGCTGGCTGACGATCTTGCATTGATAGGTGGTGCCGTCCGAAAGTGCCGCCGGCTGCCATTGTGTTTCGGTGACAGTGGCTGTCGGTGTTGCCGGCAGGGTTTCTCCGAAATAGACAGCGTATGCATCGATGTAGGTGGAACCGGCGGCATCCCCCGTCCAGCTTATCGTTAAATCCGTTGCAGCGCCGGTGGCTCCGTCGGCCGGATACAGGCCTGTGACATCACCGCCGGTGGAAAATGTCAAAATATTCCCCATAATCGGGACCGTGTTGGCGTCATCGGCTGCGTCGATGCGCCAGTAATACAGGGTTCCAGGCTCCAGAGGAGACGGAGGAATATAGGAGGTGTCACCGGTGGTTGCTGTCGGTACTGTCGGTATATTGGGGTCGATGCTCGGATCGACTTCTTTCGGATTGGATGAAAGATAAACATTAAAACTGGGAGTACCAGTCGCATTGAAAACATCCCAACTGAGTTGAACATCCTGGCCGACCCGTGCTGCGCCAAGGGCGGGACTGAAGTTGTCAACATACACCGAGCTTGGAATTTCTTCGATAATGAACGCTGTCAGCGGGGCTCGTCCGGCATCTTTGACCGTGGATACGGTCAGATTGCCTGACAAATTGGGTACCTTGATATAATTGCCATACACGGTGCCATCGGATTCGACCCATCCGGTTCCATCCGTCACCCGGCCGTGGGCAGGGAACGGACCGCCCAGAACGACGGTTCCATTGACGGTCAATGAACCGTGCGTATAGTTTCCGTTCTGATCCGATGTGAACAGGATATAGGCATTATATGCGGCAAACGGAATGCTGGTCACGGTGAAACTGGGACCGTCATCGCCGTCATCCAGATAACCGACCGCGAGCTTAGCTTCATCGGAGCCGGTGCCGTCGCCGTTATACCAGCAGTTCTTGGATTTCCAGGATACGTCCGCCGTGGTCGGCTTGCCGTATTTGTCCATCAGGTCATTCATGGTGCCTGTAGGGATATTGGCGCCGGTATTATTCCAGTAGGAACTGTTGGTCTTGAGCGGGCCGATCAATTGGCCTCCCGCAAACACCTGGTTGGTATTTTCAGCAAAATTCATCGAGATGAGATTGACCGCCCATCCAGGAGCGGCCAGCAGAAGTGATGCTGCGATAACAAAACAAAACAAGGTTTTCCTGGTTTTCATCGTTACTTCTCCTTTTTTCATTTGTTGGATAAAATGAATCTTCTCCATAACGACTTGCAATCCTGTTGCTACAATCGGTCAAGTTTTTTCATCGCCTTCTCCTTTCATGAATACGGATGGATGACGGATAGATCCATGATAACGGGAACCTTTATGTGACAGAGTGATGTACGGTGTTCCCGGAACGATTTGTAAAAGAAGTTTATATGGCCGATATCGCGCTAAGGTGCAAATCAATCAACTCAGAAGCATCAAGAGTTCGTGGCCATAAGGAAGAAGGTCAAACAGAAAACCCACTGCTAATAATCCATGCGATGGTTA
>DLFY01000343.1 GCA_002482415.1 Phycisphaerales bacterium UBA7708 | reverse complement strand
GAACACATTCGCCGCAATACCCATACCGGCCGTCCGCTGGCCGGGGATGCATTTATCAGTAAACTGGAAAAGCTGCTGAATAAGCGGCTCCGCCCTCTGCCCATCGGCCGCCCCAAAAAGAACGAAAAGGAGAGTGAAATATGCCCATAATAGGTTACTGTCCCTATTATTACTTGTAAGTTAAAGACTTACAAGGCTTTTATTGTCTGTGTGAATTGGGGTTTGCAGCCGGAATTTCTTTTAAGTAATTAGAGATCGGGTATTGATAGAGTTGTACATTCTGAGTTTTGTCTAATAAATAGGGACAGTTACCTATTATCTCTTTTCTATAAAAGTTCTCGGCACAAAAACAAATCCCGTGCATTGAATCGATGTAAAAGATGATTATACCCGTTGGAATAAATAGGGACAGTTACCTATTATCTCTATTGTATAGAAGCATCCGGCACAAAAGCAAAATCCGAGCTTAAATCGATGTAAAGGATGATTATATCGATTGAGACTGGTCGGAATAATCAAATGGCTGCTTGCCTGCTTTCGTGCGAAGCTCGGCTTGTATCTGCCGGAAGATGCTGGTCAGTTCCGCCGCGAACTCATCATCGGATTTGGCCTTGATATGCTCCGGGCTGATGGGGTCGCCAAACTGCACGCGGACCTTGCCGAGCTTTGGAGCTTTCTGCGTCCGGGGCCATGCCTCAAACATCCCGTCAATCACCATGGGCACAATCGTCGCCCCGGTCCGCCGGCTGATCAGCCCGAAGCCCGGCTTAATCGTCCCGATCCTGCCGTCATGGCTCCGCGTCCCTTCCGGAAACAGACACACCGCCTTATCCTGTTTAAGCACCTCGATAATGGTCTTCATCGCCGCAATGTCGGCCTGCCCGCGTTTAATGGGAATGACATATAACGTACTGATAACCGCCCCCCAGAATTTGATATCCAGCAGCGTATCCCGCGGCACAAAATAAAACGACCGCCAAATCCAGTTCTGACAGAACATCGGATCAAAGAAGCTCTGATGATTGCTCAATATCAACACCGGCCCCGTCCGCGGCACCTTCTCGCTGCCATAGACCTTCAGCCGATACATCACCGCCACCACGCAGACGGAAAAATAGTGACACAGCTTATGCCATACTTTTTTGAAAAGGCTGTCTTTCAATACAATCTTATCGGCCATCGATGATCTTCCTTGCGATCTGTTCCATCCGGTTGACCACCTGGTCAACGGTTAATGTCGTCGTATCAATCGGTATACTGTCCGGCGCCGGCTTCAGCGGCCCGACCTCCCGATTCTCATCCGAGGCATCCCGCACCTGCTGCTGCCTCAACACCTCTTCCAGCGAAATCGTCTTGCCTGCCGCAGTCAGTTCCAGATGCCGCCGCATCGCTCGCTGCCGAGGGTCTGCCGTCAGGAAGAACTTGACCGCCGCATTCGGAAACGCCACCGTGCCCTGGTCGCGTCCCTCGGTCACAATCCGCTCGCATCCCGCCGCAAAGTCCCGCTGCATCTGCACCAGCTTTTCCCGCAGCGGTCCCGCCGAGGCAATATACTTGACCTGCTCGGTAATCTTCGGGTCGCGAATCTCGGCAGTCTTGTCCTGCCCGTCGATACACACCCGCATCTGCTCCGCCTCGGGCCGGAACTCAAACCGGCACACCTCAAACAGCCCGCGGACCTTCTCCGTGTCGGCCGGGGCTATCCCCCGTTCGACCGCCGCCAGCGTCACCGCCCGGTACATCGCCCCGGTATCCAGAAACACCGCCCCCAGCCTCCGGGCAATCGCCCGGGCAACCGTGCTCTTGCCAACCCCGGCCGGGCCGTCAATCGTGATAATCATGCTATTGGACATCGTTCCATTCAAGATAAAGCTTCAGGTTAATGCGGCATATCATACGTCCCCCAGCCGGTTTTGTAAATGGCAGCCTGAACTTTTATCCCCCAAAACCAGTAGTGTATGACAGAAAACTGGATACAATGAATGCGACTTCTGTTTATTCAAGGAGATATCTATGAACTTGGCAGCCTATTTTAGAGACCATCAGGGAACCGGCGTCCTGGCCACAGCCGATGCACAGGGCGTTGTCGATATGGCCCTGTATGCGACCCNNGTTGATGACAATACTATCGCCTTTATTATGAGACCTCGCTTGAGCCGGCAGAACCTCGAAACCAATCCGTTGGCGGCCTATATGTTCATCGAAAACAGCCCCGGCTACAAGGGCAAACGCCTCTATCTGCGAATGCTCAAGGAGGAAAAAGATATCGACAAGGTCAACGCCATGCGGCGCAGCCACCATGGCGGCGATGAGGCCGCGGCAACCCTGGTCTATTTCACCATCGAACACATCCGCCCGCTGGTAGGAGACCATGAATAGCTGGGCTAAGACCATTCTGCCTGTCGTGGTCTGGGTGGTGGTTTGCATGGCTGGCGGAGGCCTGAGCGCCTATGTCTCAGGCAGCGGCCCCGACGACTGGTACCAGTCCCTGACCAAGCCTTCTTTCATGCCCCCATCCTGGGCCTTCGGGGTGGTCTGGCCGATCCTTTATGTGATGATGGGGATTGGGGCAGGCTTGATATGGAGTAAGGGCGTCCAGAATCAGATCGTGCGAAATGCGATTGCGTTATTTTCGGTCCAGTTATTTCTGAATCTGCTCTGGTCGCCGTTGTTTTTCGGCCTGCACCGCATGGGCTGGGCGCTGGTCGAGATTATCCTCTTGTGGGCCGCCATAGCGCTGACCATCCGGGCATTTTGGAAAGTCCAACCCATCGCATCGATGCTGCTGTGGCCCTATCTGCTGTGGGTCAGTTTCGCAACTCTATTAAACGCCTCACTTTACAGCTTAAATCACTGACGCCTGCCGAAGGCATCCCGCAGCACCTTGAGGCTCTTGGGGATGGCGGTTTTCCAGTCTTCCTTGCCTTCAAACTCCAGGCTCACATACCCGCGATAATTGACCTTCCGGAAAATCTCCGCAATCCGCGGATAGTCCAGCTCCAGCGTGTACCAGAGCCCGCCGCCGTAGTAGGTCTTGGCCTGAATGAAGGCCGTATCCGGGGCCACCATCGCCAGTTTATCGTAGGGATCCTCAAGGAAATTGCCCGTATCCGCCAGGGTCTTGAGCCACGGCGAATTGATGGCCTTGCTGATTCGCAGCACGCCCTCCGGCGTCCGGCCCAGCCCCCAGTGGTTTTCCAGCCCGAGAATAACCCCGCACTTTTCCGCCGCCGGCAGACATTTTTCGAGACTTTCGATCACCCACGGGAAAGCATCTTCATCGGTATAGCCTTCCAGCGCCGGCTCGATGCCCCGCTTGGCCATAAATTCATCAAAATCGCCGACCGTTCCCCACCGCCCGGTGTTGACCCGCATGCACGGGATGCCCAGCTTGTAAGCCAGCTCGATGCACTCGATGGTATGGTCGATATTCTTCTGGCGTTTGTCCTTGTCCGGCGAGACAAACCCCTGATGCGTGCTCAGGTTGCACAAATCCACGCCGTTGACTAATGCCGTGCGTTTGAGAGTTTGCAGGTAGGAATTGGAGTTATCTTCCATCTGGATTTGCAGCACGTCCACGCCGTCAAAGCCCAGCTCCGCCGCCGACTGAATGCAGGCCTCGATGGGCATCTTGCTGTCCGGCATAAACCGCCAGAACGAATACGTCGATACCGCAATGGGATTAAATCCGCCGGCCTTGACCGGCTTGAGGGCAGGGGCCTTCTCGGCTGTTTCCGCACCCGCCTGTGACCCAATCGCCGCCAATCCCGCCGCCACCGTCGTCTTGATAAAATCGCGTCGTTCCATACCAAAACTCCTGATTATTGAGGTTCCCTTGTTTTCTCCCCCTAACAATAGTTTCTATTTCCGCCTTGTCAAGGGAATAACGTGGCCGAAGCATCCCTGCTTCGGTTTCTATATTTATTTTTATCGCAGCCGTTGTTCTGTCTCCTCTGAAGCTGGAAGCTTCATCTACGTTGCCCCCGTTTGCATCAGGCCGTTACCCGCGGTTCCCCTTTTTGTTGGCCGCAGACCTGTGCGTCCGCTTGTTACGGCCTGAAGGGCCAGCCTAACCCAGCCCAGGGCAACGCCCTGGGTTCTGTTTCCTCCTCATCCCAATCGCCCTGTAAGGGCAGCATAACTCCCCCTCAAAAATCTCAAATCTTTTCCCATACCATCCCAATTTTCCGTACGGGCGACCCGCGGTCGCCCTTTTTCCTATTCTTGATTCACCCCTGCCAAAATATTTCCCCAAATCCCATTTACTTACCCCGACCGGAAATATATAATACCCCCAAGAAGCTGAAGGAATTAAGGAGAACGTCAATGAACCTCGAAGATGTCAAAGATTTCACCCGTCAAGTACCGTGGGGTATGCTTGCCGTGGTCAAAATATTCCCCATTAATATCTGTATAACAAATCCGATTTTACATACGAGTAGGTTTAACTTAATTGGAAGAAATAATAAAAACTATTTTTAAGAGATAAAATGATAGATATCTTTTTTCATCCAATGATTTCCCTTGACGAAGGGCCAATTAAATACTTCTCGGTTCTTGGCAGAGCTTTATTTACAGCTCAGCATTTCGAGACAAATTGTCGTGCCTTAGCTGGCTTTCTCAATATGCGAGTAGAAATTATAACAAAAGGTTCGGACGTTCTCAATGCACCAGAGTTTCACAATAGGATTAATAGTTTATGGAGAAAAACACTTGGTGGCCAGATAACTGCTATCCAAAAGATAATTCAATTTCCCAACGATATCTCTCAGATTATTGACGAAGCACGCAATGCAAGGAATGAGGTCGCACATGGGATTACTGTAGGGATAGGGGATAATCTCGACTCAGAACTCAATGTGCGGATCGATGAAATTCGTAGACAAGTTAAGAAGATTGCAACAGCAGACAAATATGTTGCTGCTCTTCTACATATATTTAATAGAGATCAACTCCCCAATGGCAACTATTTTCGCGAATATGAACGAAAGATAGATAAGTGGGTCTGTGAACCTGTGTTCGATAAATAATTATTTCAAATTGAGGAAAATAATGGCTCAAAAAGATGGAATAAAACCTTATATCCTTAGAGATGATGTCAGTTGCAACCTTGTACACTTAGTCCGTGACCATAGTTCAAAAAAAGCAGAAGATGTCTTCATGGAAATATTAAACTCAAAAACATTTAAGGGAGGAACGGGATGTATTAGGGACAAATTCAATTGTGTTTGTTTTTCAGAAGCTCCTATCAGCAAGCTGGGGCAGGTTCTTGCGTTGCCGGGTGTCCATGGAATGAGGTATAAACCTTTCGGTTTTATGGTTAGCAAGGAATGGTTATACGAAAAAGGAGGTCGCCCTGTTATATATCAATCTGACAGTGAATATAGCTTATTGCCGGGCAGCCTAAAATATCGGCACGTTAGATATGAGCCGCCTTTGATTGATTTCTCATGGGAAAGAGAATGGAGAATTCAAACAAATGAACTGCAAATTGATCCGGCAATTACCACTGTCATTGTTCCCAATCGTAGTTTTGTTGAAAAGATAAAACAAGATAACATTGACAAAATGGGAAAAGAGGTCCAACTGATGGGCATGGTGACTCTTGGTGTTTTATCGCATAAGCCTTTGAAACCACTGGCATGGCATTTTATCGTCTTGGAAGATTTGGGAATCCCGATTCCGAATTAAACCATTTTATACTCTAAAATGAAGGAGATATTTTTCTAATGCTTCTTTTTGTTGATGAAAGCGGACAAGATCATAAATTGATGCCATACGAAGTGCTGGCTGGCGTCTTGATTGCTGTGTATTGGTTCAGCCTGAAATGGACAAACACCTTTTACGCATAAGAGATAATACCTGCCTTCGGCAGGGAGTTTTTTCAGGCATA
>DLFY01000291.1:12841-14019 GCA_002482415.1 Phycisphaerales bacterium UBA7708 | reverse complement strand
GTGCTCCTGCGGGGCAATGTGCATGACCCGCTGGCAGCGCTGATGGGGGGCGTGTCCGGGAATGCCGGGATATTTTCGACGGCGCAGGACCTGGCCGCCTTTTGCCGGATGCTGCTTAATGATGGCCAGGGCAATGGTCCACGGATACTGGGCAGCGAATCGGTGACGTTATTGACTTCCGAGCAGGCCCTGGGTCGGGCCTATGGCTTCGATGTCAGCAGTTCGTATGCCGGCATGAAAGGAGACTATCCCAATCCGAAGGCCTTCTGCCACAGCGGTTATACCGGGACCTCCATCGTCTGCGACCCGGATGCCAAAGTGTTTATCATCATCCTGACCAACCGGGTGCACCCCGACGATAAAGGCTCCGTCGGGTCGTTACGTAAAGAGATTGCCACTATCGTCGGGCGGTGGGTAAGCCGCCAGGAAAACGAGGGTATCCAGAATTGATGATTGCAAAATATAAGGCGGAAAGTATATAATTGACGAGGCAAAAAAAACTGAAATGACAACTTGGAATGGAGTGTTTATGAAGCGAGCAAGGGGTTTGGTTTTTGTTGTTCTGACGGTGGTTTTATCGGCTGCGGGGATTTGTGAGACGTATAGTTTTACACCTGCACTCAGTAAACGAAAAANNTTATGGTCACTCCCAATCAGCCTGCGATTGTAGAGATTCCGGCGATGTTCAGTTTTGCGGGAGCAACGAATGAGCAGGTGATCGAATCCTCATCGTTTACTTTCTCTCTACCCCCGGATGAGACCAGCGTGGTCAGTCATGAACTGGGGGATACACGCAAAATGTACCGGCTGGTGTGGAAGAAACCCGTGGCGGGGNNTACCCAGGATATGGATATTTTGATGACAGCCAGAAATAAGCTCTGCACGCAGGCCAGGCTGCCGTATGAAGAATCGGTCCGGACGAAATTCGCACGGTATCTGGCCAAAGATGAAAAAGGCCATATTAATCCGACCAATCCCGAGCTGGAGGCCGTATGTGCGGCAATCCTGAAAAAAGCCCCATTTGCCGAAGACGCTGTATCGGGGGTCTGTGACTGGATTAATGAGAATATTACGTTTGTCAGTAAAACCAATTATGGTTCCGACAAAACATTGTCCACCAAACAGGGCAATTGCATGTCAATGTCTTATCTGGCCTGTGCCATGCTTCGCCAGATGGG
>DLFY01000291.1:0-12813 GCA_002482415.1 Phycisphaerales bacterium UBA7708 | reverse complement strand
GGCATGGGTATATCGAAGTATATTTTCCCGATGCCGGCTGGGTGTTTTATGATCTTTCCAACTGGGAACGCGGATTCAAAAGCCTGGACTGCCTGATGGCGGTGGGATGGGCTTATCGTGTGCAGAACGGAGTGAATAAGCCTTTCGAATGGACGGAGGGATTTTTCTTTAAGGAAAAAGATGTGCTCAAATACCAGGAACCCCGGCCCAATAAAACCAAGGCAATCAGCGCCGCTCCTGCAGCCAAAGAAGTGATGGGTGTGATGGTGGCACATCAGCCTGCCCCTGCCAAAATTCCCATCCGGCAGGAACCCTTGCGAAATATGATATTGGATGCAAACGTGCTGCCTCCGCCGGTGAACGAGAAATTTCAGGCAAGTCAAGACACCGTGGATAAATCCCAACAGCCTGAAACCACGGCCAAACCCGTCACGGGCGTTAATCAGAAGTGAGAAATATTTGAGCGTGAAAGAAGTTTGACTTGTTTATTCCCAGCGGCTCTTGAAGAATCATTGGCGACTGATGGAAATAGCCAGACCGCATATATGAAAAGGAAAGCCCTATGAAAGCTCAAAAAAACAGTTGCACGGGATTTCACGTCAATCTTTCGATTCTATTTTTTTCGTGGACCGTGTGCATGATTTGTCTGCTCAGCGGCTGCGGGCAATCGGCTTTTGTCGAACCGAAGATGTTGCCGCTTACGGGGGATTTAGGTGCGCATGACCCTGTCATAATTCGTGAGGGAGACACTTACTATGTGTTTGTCACAGGCGGCCGGCCCGGCAGAGGCTTTACCCCCATCAAGACCTCCAAAGATATGATTACATGGAGTCCGGGCGGACATGTATTTGAAAGCCTGCCGGACTGGGCCCCCATTGAAATCCCCGGTACCAATGGAATCTGGGCCCCCGACATTTCGTATTTTAACGGCCAATACCATCTGTATTATTCCATTTCGACCTTCGGACGGAACAATTCAGCCATTGGCCATGCAGCCAATAAAACACTCGACCCGCAAAGTCCGGATTATCAATGGATTGACCATGGCATGGTGGTTCGCTCCACCGAAGGCAAAGACGACTTTAATGCCATCGATGCCAATATCGCTGTCGAAAACGAAAATTCGATCTGGCTGTGCTGGGGCAGTTTCTGGGGCGGCATCAAAATGCGGCAAATCGACCCGGCCACCGGTAACCTTTCGACGGAGAACACAACCCTGTATTCGCTGTGCAGTCGGCCTCGCCTGAAAGAACACCAGACCCCGCCGGTCGAGGGTGCCGTGGAAGCCCCGTTCATTGTTCGGCACAAGGGATACTGGTATTTATTTGTCTCGTTTGACTTCTGCTGCCGGGGGGCCAACAGCACCTATAAAGTTGCAGTGGGGCGTTCGAAGAAAATCACCGGACCCTATCTGGATAAAGAGGGTAAATCCATGGCCGATGGCGGGGGCAGTGTGATACTCGAATCCGGCGGCGGGCAATGGTGCGGGCCGGGACACTGTGCTGTTCTCCAGGAACCGGACCAGGATTATCTCGTATTCCATGCTTATCATTCCCAGACCGGCCGGCCTGAGATGAAGATTTCAACCCTCGAATGGAATGACGGCTGGCCCGTAGTTGCGAAATTGCCGTAAAAAAAATAGAAAGTGATGATAATTGAGAAAAAAATAAAAGCGATGTATTAGATATATATTATATGAATTAATCGTCTATTGGATTCAAATAAATGCGTTTTGGCATTCACAAAAAGATAAGACAGGCAAATCATACCAAGAAAAAACAAATATTATCGGAATTTTTCAAAAAAAGCTTGACACCGTATTTATACTGATATATATTCAAAATAGTGAGATGATGTGAAAAGGTCGGGTGTCAGTAGTTATTATAAATTAATGCAATTATTAGCTCATTCTTTTTCTCCTTCCTTTTCGGCATTTCTCATAGGCCGGAGTTTGGGCCGACAATGATGCGGTGTTGAAGAACAGTGTGTTTTTTAAGCAGTTTTGAGAAATGTAAGAAATTTTGCCGGCGCCTCCTTATAGCGTGTCCTGCGTCGGGACATACACTGGCAATTATCGTCCAAATCGCAGGAGGCGTTTGATTCTGCAAAATTTCGTAACCGAAAGGAGAAAGTCATGAAAAAGAAAGGTTTTACACTCATTGAGCTATTGGTCGTGATTGCGATCATAGCCATGTTGCTGGCCATCCTGATGCCGGCACTGAACAAGGTCAAAAAGATCGCCCAGCGCGTCATCTGCGGTACCAACCTCAAAGGTCTTGGAAATGCCCAGATGGTGTATGCCAACGACTATGACGACGAATATGCCGTTCAGGGCGGCGGCTGGAATGGTACCGCGGGACCCGCATGGGTCAGTGCGGCTAATTCCGGTACATCGGGATGGCAAAAGTCCCTGGCTGAGGTTCCTGTAGCCAGCCGTAATCAGATTACAGTTGGAGCAAGTCTTTATCTGCTGGTTCGTGAAGCCGACGTCAGCCCCAAGAGTTTTGTTTGCCCTGCAGGCGGTGAATCAGAATTCAGCGGTCGAAATGAAGGCAAAGCGGGTGGTGAGCCCTATGACATTGTGGATCTGTATGACTTTGGTCATGAGGGCACTATGATTAAAGGTCAGCCGGCTGAGGGGCCAAGAAAGTGCGTCAGCTATTCGTATCACAATCCCTACAAGGCTGCTTTCCCAACCACAACTGGTGGTGCCACTGGGACAGGCTCAAAGGCTCGTTACATTGCCACAGGCTCTNNCTATTATGGGCGACAAGAATCCCTTCTTTGATGACAAGCTGAAAAAAGGCGGTGCAGATGCGACTAACTATATTGACGTCGCTGGTGCACTCGGTGCTGCTACTGCTCCCGATGGTGACTGGAAGGGCACCGGAGTTGTGCTTCAGAAGCATGAAAAAGATTGTGCCAATGCTCAGCCTCATGGCCGTGAAGGACAGAACGTATTATTTGCGGATGGCCATTCTGCGTATGAAACACGCTCAGATGTTTCAACACGCAATGATAACATCTATACCCGCTGGGTTCCTGTTCCGCCTGCCACGACAACAAATCCGACGGATTGGCGCAGAGGACTTTTTTCCAAGAATCGTGATGACTTCTATGCGACAGGCACGGATGACTCCGTTCTGGTCAATGACCAGTTGGCATCGCTGGAACAATAATATTTTGACCTAAGCAAAAGCCCTGCGGGAAACCGCGGGGCTTTTTTTGTTTATGGCGATTCAAAAACAAGCTGACATTCAGTTCTGC
The DNA here is from genome assembly GCA_002482415.1 of Phycisphaerales bacterium UBA7708. GTDB lineage: Bacteria > Planctomycetota > Phycisphaerae > Sedimentisphaerales > Anaerohalosphaeraceae > Anaeroglomus. The sequence goes on along the minus strand of DLFY01000291.1, from coordinate 9,546 downwards.
AATCGGCAGATAAAAACAACACCTTGCGGCTTACCCTTCCAGCAGGCCGTATTCTTTGAGCATGGTGCGTAATTTGGTCTTCTGGCTGTCGTCCAGCGGAACCATCGGCAGACGCAATTCATCGGAGGCCATCCCCAGCATGGCGGCGGCGGCCTTGATCGGGATCGGGTTGGTGGCCAGGCTCAGCATGCTTTTGGCCAGGGGGAACAGCTTGCGATGCCATTTACGGGCCGAGACGAAATCCCCTTCGAGAATCAGGTCGGTCATGGCCTTGACATCGGCCGGGACGATATTGGCAACAACGCTGATGACGCCTTTGCCGCCAACCGAGGCTATCGGCAGCGTCAGGGAGTCATCGCCGGATAAAATCGTCAAATCCGTCCGCTGGGCGATTTCCGCGGCAAAATCCAGTGATCCGGTTGCTTCTTTGATGGCGACGATATTTTCCACTTTGGACAGTCGTTCCACGGTATCGATGGCCAGTCCCGTACCGCCGCAGCGTCCCGGAATATTGTACAGCACCAGCGGGATATCGACTTCTTCGGCAATGGCCTTGAAGTGCTGATAAAAGCCTTCCTGCGTGGGTTTATTATAATACGGGCAAACCTGCAGCGATGCATCGGCCCCGGCCTTTTTGGCAAACTCGGTCAGTTCAATGGCCTCGGCGGTACTGTTTGAGCCGGTGCCGGCAACGACGGGAATCCGCCCGGCCACCACATCCACGACACGCTTGATGACTTCCTTGTGTTCTTCATAGGAAAGAGTCGGGGATTCTCCGGTGGTGCCGACCGGAACGATGCCGTCCGAGCCGCTTTCGATTTGAAACTCCACCAGCTCTTCGAGGGTTTGATAGTCCACCTGTCCATCATGAAAAGGCGTAATCAGGGCAACCAGCGCGCCGTGAAACATGGTCAATCTCCAAAATGGTTAATGATTGGTATTCCCTTAAAGGGTTTTAGTTACTGATTCAATTCAATTAAACGCCGCATCTCGGCGACGGCCTTTCGCATCCCGACGATGACCGCCCGGGAGACGATGCTGTGGCCGATATTAAATTCGCAAAGGCCTTCGATTTTCGCCACCGGGCCGATGTTGCGATAGGTCAGGCCATGGCCGGCATGGACGATCAGACCTGCGGCAACAGCGATGTCTCTGGCATCCCGCAATTCATTCAGGGCCTTCTCAATGGCTGCATCCGTCACGGCGTTGGCATAATAGCCGGTATGGAACTCGACGGCATCACAGCCGGCCTCTGCCGAGGCCAGAATCTGTTTTTCAGACGGGGCGATGAACGAACTGACGAGAATATGCTTTTTATGCATCCGTTTGACGATCTGCATGAGCCGCTTCAGATTATTCGCACATTCCAGACCGCCTTCGGTAGTCAGTTCCGCCCGATTTTCAGGGACAAGTGTTACCTGATCCGGACATACCTTCTCTGCTATCTTGACTATAGGCTCAGCCATCGACATCTCGAGATTAAACTTGCAGGCCACGGTCTCTTTGAGGATTCGCACATCGCGGTCGTTGATATGCCGGCGGTCCTGACGAAGGTGGACGGTAATCCCGTTTGCACCGGCCAGTTCGCACTCCACCGCTGCCCAGACCGGGTCCGGCTCATCCGCCCGACGGGCCTGACGAATCGTTGCCACATGATCGATATTGACATTGAGTACTGCCATGCAAACTCCTTAAAATCCATTCTGACAGGGCATTATAGCAGGCACATTGGCTACATCAAGCATTAAAGTCATACAAAGCGGGGACAATGCTTCTTTTTATCAGACAAGAAATATCTTAAATCTGCCCCATTTTTTTCGTGAAAACTGACTACGTATTCTCTACAATACCATTCATGCAGAAAGTTATATCGCAATGCAGACAGACGAGGATGTGAAGATATGAACATTGAGAAGTATTCGTTTGGGGTGGGGGACCGTTTTTGTCGACAGGGCAAAGCTCAGCTTCGGGCCATCATCCAGGCCCGGCAGGCCGGGGTCGAGATCGTGCCTGTCTGGAATAAATCCTTCCGGGAACACAGCATTATCGGGACCCATCCCGTTGATACCCGGCGGGAAGCCGACCATGCCGTGAAGATCATGAATTGGCAGGGCGGGTATTATGTCGATGCGGACCATATTCATTTGAAAAATGTGGATGGATTCATCGAGGCGAGCAATTTCTTCACGCTCGACGTGGCCGAAGAGATCGCAAAGCCCGCCGATCCGAACGCCATTCAGCAATTTCTTGCCGACTGCAAGCCCTATCTGGGAGGGCTGCGCATAGCGGGTATCGACGAATCCTTTTCAATATCGGTGGACCTGCTGACAGCGATTGGCAATAAGTTTCTGTCTGCCGTTCAGCAGGCCGGAAAAATTTATCAGCGTATCGCCCAGCGTAAAGGGCAAGAGCGTTTTGTTACGGAAGTCTCGATGGACGAATCGGATTTGCCTCAGACGCCGGTGGAGCTTTTCTTTATCCTGAAGATGCTGGCACAGCAGAAAATTCCTGTTCAAACCATCGCCCCCAGGTTTACCGGACGGTTTAACAAAGGCGTTGATTATGTCGGAGATGTGCGGGCATTTGAAAAGGAATTCCGTGATGACATTGCGGTCATTCGTTGTGCGGTCAAGGAGTTTGGACTGCCTGTAAATTTAAAGCTCAGTGTGCATTCGGGCAGCGACAAATTTTCCATTTATGCCCCGATTTACAGGGCCTTGAAAGAATCCGGCGCCGGTGTCCATATCAAAACCGCCGGTACGACCTGGCTGGAAGAAGTCATCGGGCTGGCCGAAGCCGGCGGGCAGGGCCTGGATATCGCCAAAGAAATTTATACGCAGGCATACGACCATTGCGAACAGTTGTGTGCGCCGTATGCGACGGTAATTGATATCGACCCGGCACGTCTGCCCGATCCTGTCCAGGTCGAGAGCTGGGATGAACAGCAGTACACCTCCGCATTGCGGCATGCCCCAGCGAATCCCGGGTATAATCCGCATTTCCGGCAATTGCTCCATGTCGGCTATAAAATTGCCGCACAGATGGGCCGACGTTATCTGGATACGGTTGAAAAATATGAGGCGGTTGTCTCGCGGAATGTGACTGAAAATCTGTTTGAGCGACATATCAAACGAATATTTATGAATCAGTCCTAACGCGGGAATTCTCCGAAAGCAGACTCATGAATCTCAATGGCTTAACGTGCCTGATTACCGGCTCGACAGGCAGTCTCGGTTCAGCGATTGCACTGGCGCTGGCTGATGCGGGCTGTCATTGTATATGCCATTATCACACGAATACACAGAAAGCCGAATCACTTGTCAGCCGGATTACGGCACTGGGGCTTAAGGCGGCTGCTTTGCAGGCGGACTTGCGGGATACCGGCCAGATCGATTTGCTGTTTGAACACAGTCGTACGTTTGGAGATGTCCGAGTATTAATTAATTCCGCCGCGATGTTTATTCGCAGGCCTTTGTCGGAAATAACCGGCGACACACTCCGGGATATGCTAGCGCTCAATCTGATGGCGCCGCTGATTGCCTGTCGCAATTTTGCAGCACATCTGGATTTGAAAAATTGCTGTAAACCGGATCAAATGCCCTGTGGCAAAATCATCAATCTGGTGGATATTGGCGGTATTCGCCCGTGGGCCGACTATGCGGAATACTGTTCCTCGAAGGCGGCCCTCATTGCGGCCACAAAGTCGCTGGCAAAAGAACTCGCCCCGGCGGTTACAGTCAATGCGGTGGCTCCGGGAATTATCCTGCCCGATGCAGCCGTAGAGTCGCAGACGGACTTTATCCGAATGCCGGACAATCAAAAGAGGCTTGCCGCGATTCCTCAGGGCCGGTTTGGTTTTGCCGCGGAAATCGTTCATGCTGTGTTGTNNGATTATATCACCGGCCAAATTATCCAGGTAGATGGCGGCAGGCTGATATAGGGAAGGAATTGTGTATGCGGATGACATGGGCCAATCAGATTACGATCTTACGCATCATCCTGATTATTCCGTTTGTGCTGGTTATGCTGGAAACCAACAAAGCTCAGTTTGGAATGACTGCTCGTTATATCGCCCTCGGTATTTTTCTGGTCATGGCGGTCAGAGATGCCGTGGATGGCTATCTTGCCCGGGTCAAAAAACAGGTGACGCACCTCGGGACTTTTCTGGACCCGCTGGCCGATAAGCTCCTGATTACCGCCGCCTGCATCATGCTGACCGTCAAACGTTCTGCTGTGCCGGGATTTCAGATGCCGATTGAACCGGTTATCCTGATTTTAGGAAAAGATATTCTGTTGTTGCTGGGATTTATTACGACCTATTTTATAACAGGCCATGTGAGAATCGTGCCGGTCTGGGCGGGGAAATTGTCCACTTTTTTACAGATTGTGATGGTTGTTTCCACACTGGTTGGGCCGGAGGTGGTCAAGATTGTCAGTCTGTGGACACACTGGGTCTGGATTTGCTGGTGGGCCACTGGCGGAATTGCAGCTCTGGCAACGATTGTTTACATTCGCCACGGTTTGCGGTATATTGAAGAGTTTGAACAGCAAAGCCGACAAAAGAATACTACTATGAGAAGATAAGGATATGAGACACGCATTTAGTGAAATACCGGAAATCCTTGAGGAACTTCGACAAGGCCGGATGATTGTATTAGTTGATGATGAAGAGNNCGTGAAAACGAAGGCGACCTGGTTTGTGCCGCCGAGAAAACGACCCCTGAGATAGTCAATTTTATGGCCAAAGAGGGGCGCGGCATGATTTGCGTCCCGATGCCGGCTGAAAAATGTGACCGCCTGGGTTTACACCCGCAGACACAGGAAAACACAGCCGCTCTCGGTACCGCCTTTACGGTGACCGTCGATGCACGCGAAGGCATCACCACAGGCATCAGTGCCTTTGACCGCTCCCGGACAATACAATTGCTCGCCAGGCTTGATGTCAAAGCCCGCGAACTGGCCCGGCCGGGACATATTTTCCCCCTGCGGGCCAAGGACGGCGGAGTGCTGGTGCGTGTAGGACAGACCGAAGGGTCCGTGGATTTGATGCGGCTGGCGGGACTGGAACCCGTGGCTGCGATTTGTGAAATTATGAACGATGATGGAACTATGGCCCGGGTTCCGCAGTTAATCCCGTATTGCGAAAAATACAAACTGAAAATGACTACCATCGCCAAGCTGGTGGAATACCGTCTTCAGCGGGAANNCAAACGGATTCAGCAAATTACCCTGCCAACGGATTATGGTATTTTCACATTGATTGCATATGACAGTCCAGCCGCAACAGAACCTCATCTGGCCTTGTGCAAAGGTGATATCGGCAAGCTGGATGACAAAGGCAATCCGATGGTGACGGAAAAACCGATTCTGGTTCGCGTACATTCGGAGTGCATGACGGGGGATTTATTTCATTCTCAGCGCTGTGAATGCGGCACCCAGCTAATTACCGCCATGGAGATGATCGAGAAGGAAGGCGTTGGGGCATTGATTTATCTGCGTCAGGAAGGACGCGGTATCGGGCTGGCCAATAAGCTCCATGCCTATAAACTACAGGAACAGGGACTGGATACCTATGATGCCAATGTCAAACTGGGATTTGCGCCGGATAAGCGCGATTATGGGATTGGTGCACAAATTCTGCGGGACCTGGGACTTCGCAATATTCGCATTTTAACCAATAATCCCAAGAAAATCGACCGCCTGGCGGTGTACGGAATTAAGGCNNAAATTCCGCTGCAGGCCAAAGCGGGAAAACATAACAGAAATTATCTGCATACCAAAAAAGTGCGATTTGGACATCTTCTGGATGAGGATTTATAATCGGCGGATAAGTCTTGCTGTCAATTACTCAAGGGGGGCCGCAGACAAACTGGTCCAATTCATCAGATAGCTTCTCCGCTGGTTCCAGAAGAGTTGAAGCGTCTGAAGACGTTCCCGGCTGATATGAAATTCGGGCACCGATGCAATGGATTCAAGAATATCGGTTCGATTCTGGTCGAGGATGAAATAAATCAGGCGGTCTGTGGTATTAATTCTGCCATCGTTATTCAAGTCGTACCAGAATAGATTCTGGACCATGTTGTCCCGGCCTGCATTCCAGGCGATTGCATAGTTTTGCGGATTTTCGGCAGAGGCACTATAACGCACAATAAAACGATAATGCTGAAACATCGCATCGACCGCCCGGTAAATATGTTCCACATTATCATTTACGCTGTCGCTGACATCAAGCAATTGATTCAGGTTCGGATCCTGGGGATGAATTCCCCACAGTTCCAGGCGTAAATCCGAATCCTTGTCATAGAGCGGCTCAAACGGGTACTGATCCTGATAAACTCTGTTCCAGCACAGGGTGGCGGTGATCGCCGTGGCATTGGGATCTGTTAAAAACAAGTCGTAAACGTGTTCGGATTGGTCTGGGTTCAATAGGGTATGATACCAGCCGGCGGCTTGTACCTTGCCGGGTTTCTGTGAGCCCGCCATCAACATATCATGAGCCTTGACCGCATCGACCATCCCGGCACCCTGAGAAAAATCCAGAGGCGAGAAAGTGTCGTCTTCCAGCGTCGGATTTCCTTTGTGCCAATAAGGCAGTTTCTGAGCAGAAGTCAGCAGAATGGCCTTGACCAGCGTGTTGGTGTCTCCGGCAAAGAACGCATCGTTAAGCGCCGGCATGGATTTGGCTTTTTGCAGCAGCAGGGCGGCAGTGCCTGCTGTGATAGGCGTCGCAAGGCTTGACCAGTCGCCTTCGATGGTGTATTCGCTATCAGAATCGGCAGAAACCATCAACCCCCGGCCGGGGGCAACCAAATCCGGCTTGCACCGCAAATCCGCAGTCGGTCCTGTGCTGGAATAGGCCGGCTGGGGTGATGCAAATACCGACAGACTCTTCTGGTCGTTGGGATCGATGGCCGCATTCACCACACCCACAGCGATGACATTTGCTCCTGCAGCAGGGTAAAGAACCGGGTCGTACGCATTCCGGCCATTGCCCGCAGCAGCAAAAACAACAACTCCTTTTTCCTCAACCAGATTCTCGATGCCACGAGTCCACCATGCGGGGAATATCTCTCCCAGGCTCAGTGTAACAATGTCCGTCTCGAATGGATGGGCCGCGAAGATATACAGGCTGACAAATCTCCAGAATTCATACGAAGTTATCGACGCATCTGGACAGGTGCCACGATAGACAAAATTGCCCAACTGCGGATGATAACCAAAACCGTCATTGCCGACCAGCAAACCTGCAATTGCCGTTTCATGTGCGGATATATCTGTAAGGCCATCGGAATTGTCTTCAAAAAGCACATTTGCCCCAAACAAGGCCTGATGCCGCATATTACACCGAAAATCGCCCAGCGGCAGGCCGTCTTTATACGTCATACTCCGTCCAATTGCCGCAATTCGGATGCCGGAACCATTCAGATTTGGGTCATCGGCAGCCAGTTTGCGAAGACCAATCGAACCCAATGCGGCCGGCTCAAGAGGGGTTTGGACAGGGGCATCGGCAAAGCACATCGCAGCCGTCAGAAAGAGGCCTATTATGAGACCGTAAGGATTTTGTGCTCGTAATGTTTTCAATTGCATTCCTTCAAATACAGAAACCTCATTATACACAAAGCGTTAGCATTATGCAATCCCCGGCCGAATTCTCTTTTCACCACACAGAATTATCGGTTAGTTTCGACAGGGAAAACAGCGTTTTGTCAGAATTCACCGGGTCTGTATATATGGTGTTCCAGGTCGGCAAATACCTTGCTTTATTTGCTCGTGGAGGTTATACTCTGCCCCGGATTAAATTTCGAGTCAGACAGGCAAGACGACGATGTCGATGTATATAAATGGATTCTGTGGGTCTTGAAAATGAAAAAACTTCTCACCAAAGAACAGATTGCACAAACCCTCGATGAATTATTGTCCAAAATCCTGCCGGATATACCCCAGGATGGCAATTTTGCAGTGATTGGCATTCGCAGCCGCGGAGAGGTATTGGCCAAGCGTCTCTGCAAGGCGATTGAGGCAAAGACCGGACGTACTGTTCTGGGCGGCACGCTGGATATAACATTATATCGCGATGACTTCAATGCACCCAAAGGGCATAATCAGCCGAAAGTACAGGCTACCGAAATCGAGTTTGATGTCAGCGATAAATTTATACTGCTGGTCGATGATGTGCTGCACACGGGGCGCTCGGTTCGGGCAGCGATGGATGCATTGACCGATCTGGGCAGGCCCAAAACCATTCGCTTGGCGGTTCTGATTGACCGAGGTCATCAGGAATTGCCGATTCGGGCGGATTATGTCGGTATTCGCACCGAGGCTCCTGCGGAACAATCCATCAAGGTCTTTCTGATGGAAAGCGACGGCATCGAGGAAGTAGTAATCAATTAACCAATGTTGCGGGAATGTATGGATACGACTTTTCAGTGGCGTCATAAGCATTTGATCGGGCTGGCCGAACTGAGCCGGCAGGAACTGGAATTTATTCTGGATACGGCCAAGGGATTTGAAGAGTTCAGCGCCCGGTCTGTCAAGAAGGCGCCGACCCTGCGGGGCAAGGTGGTGGTCAATATGTTTTTCGAAGACAGCACCCGCACGCGCAACAGCTTCACCCTGGCGGCCAATCGGCTCAGTGCGGATGTCATTGAGTTTACCAAGACCTCCAGTTCCGTAAACAAAGGCGAAACCCTGATTGATACGGCCCGGAATCTGGAGGCAATGGGGGTGGATATTGTGGTGATTCGCCACAGCGCCGGCGGGGCGCCCAAGCTCCTGAGCCGCAGCATCAATGCCTGCGTGGTCAATGCCGGCGACGGTTATCACGAACATCCCACTCAGGGTTTGCTGGATGCTTATACGATTCGACAGGTCAAAGGCTCGCTGGACGGCCTGACGGTGGGGATTGTGGGCGATATTGCTCATTCGCGCGTGGCCCGCAGCAATATTTATGTTTTAACCAAGCTGGGAGCCAAAGTGATTGTGGTCGGCCCGCCGACGCTGATGCCGGGCAAAATTGATCAGCTCGGCGTCCGGGTATCGCATAATCTGGACGAAGTGATTGAGGAGCTGGATGTAATCAATATGCTGCGGATTCAGTTTGAACGGCTGGGTGGCAATATGTTCCCGTCCGTGCGGGAGTATTCGCATTTCTTCGGTCTGACCGTCGAACGCGTCAAGCGGGCCAGGCCGAACATTCTGGTCATGCACCCCGGCCCCATCAATCGCGGCGTGGAAATCGAATCCGAAGTTGCCGACGGTCCCAACAGCGTTATCCTGCAGCAGGTTTCCAATGGAGTTGCGGTACGCATGGCCGTGCTGTTTCTGGTCAACCAGGCGGCGGCGCTTCAAAATGAAAACAAAACCGGAAAAAACGANNTCAAACTAATTCAAATTGATTCTGAATATGACGACACGAATTCTAATCAAAAACGGGCGATTGATTGATCCGGCCAACAGTGTGGATCGCGTAACGGATGTGCTTATCGAAGGGGACCGGGTATCGCATATCGGGCCGGTCAGCGCCTGTGATGCACACATCATCCAGGC
>DLFY01000304.1:216-8320 GCA_002482415.1 Phycisphaerales bacterium UBA7708 | reverse complement strand
AGAATTGAATCTTTAATCTGGGTCACGAACGTCTGGACCTCAGGATCGTTCCAGAGTCGTCCAATGGAAGATTGATCAAAAGCGGGATCAAGCTGGTCAAATCCGCTGGTTGCGACAAAAGCAAAGGTTCCATCGGGGCATTTTCCGGCCAGTTTCTCCGCCGCAGACGGCACTGCCCAGGCATACGAGCCGAGCATACAGACCACTGCCGCCAGTTTTATACTGATTCCATAACACGTTTTCATATTTCATCTCCTTTTTGATGGACATTATTTAACAAGACAGCCCTCGAGGGGAGTTGTTTCCAGGAAAATTAAGGAATGTCGTAACAATATCTGTTTTTTGCGAAATAGCTATCCGTAAAAATACTGATTCACGGATCAGATTGATTCAAGACAACACAAAACCAAACCCTAAAACGGAACGCCCCTGTCCACTTCAATATGGACAAGGGCGTTTTCGGCACACTTCAGCAACTTCAGATTGGAATGAAGAAGCTTATGGTCTATACAAACTCCACATTCAGGAAATGGGTGGAGCAGGAAACGCACGGGTCATAGGCCCGAACCAGCATTTCCATACCCTGGCGAAGAGCATCCTGGCCGAGGTGCATAAACTCCGGCACAAATTTTTCGAAGTCTTTCTGGATGTTGGCATGGTTCTGGTTGGTGGGGATACAGACATTGCCATAGACGCAGTTGCCGTATTTGTCGAATTCGTAGGTGTGGAACAGAATGCCGCGCGGGGCTTCGACGCAGCCGCTTCCCCGGCCGGCACGCGGGCTGACCTTGACGGTTTCGGGCTTGAGGCCCCGGGTCAGGAGGTCATCGATCATCTGGATGCTGGTTTCGACGACATGGGCAGCTTCGGCCAGTTGGGCAATGCTGTTCATGAACGGATTGGTATTGCCTTTTTTGAGGCCGAACATCTCAGCGACTTTTTTACCGAGGGGGCTGAGCAGTTCGGCGTTGTTGTTGAATCGGGCTAACGCTCCAACCAGATAGGCGTCCCGATGCCATTTGCACCACTTTGCGGTGGATTGCGGCGAAACGTATTCGTTGGCCACTTTCTGCCAGTTGCGAATATTGACCGGTCCATCGCCGTTACAGTCGTTGCTGGTAATGTCGCCGTGATAGAAGGTATAGGTCGGCGGCGTGGTCTGTTTGAGCGAGACATATTCGGTCGGCCGTTCAAATTTGGGCAGATTGCCGGCGACACTGTGAACCACTTCACAGATGGCCACCAGGTCTTTGACGGTCGATTCCAATTCCTTTTTCAGGTCACGAAGCTGCTGCTCAGTGGGAATCTTGGTCAGACCGCCGGGGATGAGCGTGACCGGATGGGTGGTCCGGCCTGCGATCAAATCCGACCAGTTATTGGCCACGCGATGGGCGCGAATAATGGTCTTGACGGCATCCGGTGCCTTGGGCACCAGGGGCACCACCGAGNNACCGAGGGGGCATTAAATAAATCCGGCGCGACCAGGTAGCCCACATGCAGGGTATGGCTCTGGAGCTGCTCGGAATAATGCATCAGGATGCGCAGCTTGTCGGCCTGTTCGCTGACTTCGATACCGAGGGCATCCTCGACGGCTTTGGTCGAGGCCAGCGAGTGGGTAATCGAACAGATCCCGCAGATACGGCTGACAATGGTCTGGATATCCTGGAAGCTGCGTCCCCGCACCATGGCTTCAAAAAACCGGGGGGCTTCAGGCACCTGCCATTCACATTTTTCGATTTTGCCATCTTTGGCATTGACCACGATGTTGCCGTGGCCTTCGATTCGGGTCACATGATGTACATTAATGTTTATATTCGTGCTCATACCGTCGGTCCTTGTTCACAGCCAAACAACACCATTTTCTGTCGTAAATCTTCCACGGTTAAACCATATTTATCCATGACTTCGCGGGCGGCTTCCACGTTGGGATTATCCACATACCCCCGGCAGCCGAAACAGCGAAAGCTGCTGGACGGACACCTTGCACCGCAGCCGGCGCGAATAATCGGTCCCAGACAAATCTCATTGTATTCATACCGGCAGATATTTTCTTTAGCCTTGCATTCCACACAGACCGGATAATCCGGAACAGTCGGCCTTTTGCCCAGCAGCAAGGCCCGGATCACGGAGGCAAATTCCTTGCGGTCAATCGGGCAGCCGTGGATTTTGTAATCCACATCGACAACTTCATGGACAGCCTTGGTCAGGCCGGTTTCCAGATGGGGCATGTGGGCGTCTTTGCCGTAGACACAGTGCTTGACTTCTTCGAGATCGAATTTGTTTTTCATCTTGTTGACCCCGCCGATGGTCGCACAGGCGCCCAGTGCAATCATAATCTTGCAGCGGCTGCGGATGATTTCGATGCGTTTTTCATCTTCGGGCCGGGTAATCGAGCCTTCGATGATGGCAATGTCGAATTCGTGACTCTGTTCGCTCATGGCCTCGCGCCATTCCACCACATCCACCACATTGATCAGGTCCAGGATTTCTTCTTCCAGATTGACTATCTGGAGCTGACAGCCTTCACAGCAGGCAAAATCGAAAATCGCTACTCTTGGTTTGCTCATATTAGATCGCCTCCGGCACTATGGCCAAATCAGACCAGCGGAACACCGGGCCGTCCTGACAGACATACAGGCCATTGATCTGGCAATGACCGCATTTGCCCACACCGCATTTCATTCTTCGTTCGAGATTCACATAGATATTGTCCGCCGGAACTTCGGCCTCCGCCAGCGCCATCAGTACGAATTTGTACATGACCGGCGGTCCGCAGACCAGCACCACGGATTTGGGCAGGTCGCTTTCCACTTTGGGAATCAGCGTCGTGACCACCCCGACGTTGCCGTTCCAGCAGTCGTGGGCTTCGTCGATGGTTTCCATCAGGATCATATCTTTGCGTTCCAACCACAGGGCCAGTTCCTCGCGGAACAGCCGCATGTCGTAGCATTTGGTACCGACCAGCACCGTGACCTTGCCGTAATCCTTGCGGTTATCGAGTACATAACGGATAAAGGACCGCTGCGGCACCAGGCCGATACCGCCGCAGATAAAGACGAGGTCTTTGCCCTTGGCCTGTTCAATCGGATACAGCGAGCCGAACGGCCCGCGAACGCCGATTTTCTGGCCGACTTCGAGCTTGTGTATCGCCCGGGTCAGGCTGCCGACGTTGCGAACCACCAGTTCGAAGCCTTTCTGTGTCGGTGACGAGGAAATGGAAATCGGTGCCTCCCCCAGTCCGGCAATCGACAGCTCCACGAACTGGCCGGGAGCATGTTCCAGCTCTTTGCCGGAATCCATCTCCAGATGCATAAACAATTCCGTGCCGTTGAGCATGCGGCGTTTGGTTATCGTCGCCATCTCCGGCAGGTAAATATCCTTGTGTTCACTGCAGCAGTCACACATCGTATCATTCTCCTTTTATCCGAGGGTTCGTTCTTCCATCAGACGGTTATAGACGGTTACGGGGTTGGCGATATCGGCTACGCAGGCGGTGATGCAGCGTCCACAGCCGACGCAGGCGATCTGGCCGCCGATTTTTTCGGGGACGTATTTGGCCTTGCGGAACAGACGATGGCGGAAGCGGGAGGAGCGGTCCTTGCGGAAATTATGATTGCCTGCCACCGTGGCAAAATTTTCGAGCAGGCAGCCATCCCAGCAACGTACCCGTTCGCCGGTCTTGAGGTCCCAGTTGACCTGGTCCTGGACATCAAAGCAATAGCAGGTCGGGCAGACCTGATTGCAGGAGCCGCAGGAAAAACACAGGCGGGCCTTTTCCTGCCAGACCGGGTGATTGTAGGCTTTTTCCATCAGCCTGGGCAGATAGGATACCTTGCAGCCCAGTTTGTGTTTGTTCAGTGCCGTGCGGTTGGCTTCCTGGATGGCCTGACGTTTTTCGACATCGGCGGAGGCGGCGGCGGCAAGCCCTTTGGCATAGGTCATCAGGGCGTGGCCCTTTTCCGTCGCAACATCCAGCAGATAGGCATCGCCGATATCGGTAATCAGGATGTCATAGCCGTCGGAGACGACCGCGGTTTCCATCGACGAGGCAAATATGTTTTTGCTGGGCCGCACCACATCGCAGGCGATGATCGTAATCTGTTTGCGGCGGTCCATGTAATGCCTGTCATACTCGCCCTGGCTGAATAATTCATCCATCTGCCGGATGGCAATCAGGTCGTAGGGGTGAACCCCCAGCAGAACCAAAGGGTCATAATTCATGACCGACTGTGCTCCACCGCCGACTTCAAACTGCAGCAGCGGTTCGACCTGCGGAAGCACGTATTTTTTGGGCGGAAGAATGGTGACATCATAATCCAGCCGCAGTGCGGCGGCCGATTTAAGCTCATCAAACTGAAACCGGTCGTCTTTGGCCACTACGCCGACCACTCTCCTGCCGGCCGCCAGCATCGCATCTACAAACTGCCCGAATTGTTCTTTACTCAGTTTGCTCACACTCATAAGCCAGTCCTTACTTGATTTCCTGTTAAACCGTCATTTTTGCGTTTATCACGTTTATTTTTGCCGCTTTCGGCGAATTTCTCGAGATTACAGATAATACAACAGCGTTCCCAGTTCCATGGCCAGATCGATACTGACGACTTTGACGCGTTTGGGGACTTTCAGCCAGCTCGGTGATAAATTCAAAATGCCCCGGACACCGGCATCCACCAGCCATGTTGCACAGGCCTGAGCCGATTCGGAGGGTACCGCCAGGATGGCAAGGCGGATGCCCTGCTCGGCGATGCCGGAGATGCCCTGGATATCCTGGACGGTCAGACCCGCCAGTTTTTTGCCGATTTTGGCGGGGGAATTATCGAAGATGGCGGCAATATCAAAACCAAACATGGCAAATCCCGGGTAGGAAGCGATGGCCGTACCCAGCCGCCCTGCCCCAATCAGGGCCGCTTTCTGGGCGACATCCAGTTTAAGAATCTCACGAATTCGCTGGGCGGTATCCGAGACCGGATAGCCGACACCGCGGGTGCCGAAATCCCCAAAATAAGATAGATCTTTGCGAATTTGAGGGGGATTGAGATGGAGTTGACAAGCCAGAGCCTGACTTGAGATATAGGCCTGACCTTCCTGTCCCAACAGCGAAAATGCCCGCAGATATCGAGGCATTCGTCGAATCGTTTCAGCCGGTATTTTGCGAAATTTCAACATCCGGAGCCGCCTTTTTATCTTTGTGTTTGTGCTCACTTTCACAAGCTGATGTTCAAAATATCGTTTTTGTTGTGCCGTGTCAAGCGTTTATTCTTTGTATTTTTCACATATTACACACAATAATCGACCTGAAATGCTTTTTTTCTTGCCGAGAGAACCTGTTTGGGGTATGGTTTGGGCAGTAAAACACAGCCTGAATCAACCGGCTGACGTTCTTATTGAAATATCTATAACTGTCTAAATTATAATTATTTACAACTTTATGGACAATCACAAATCAACCCTTGTTGTAGGACTTGGCAATCCGCTGATGGCCGATGAAGGCATTGGCGTGCTATTGGTACAAAAACTTGCACTTTTATCACAAAATCAGGAAATATCCGGATGTGATGATGTGGAATTTTATGACGGCGGCGTGGGCGGCCTGAGCCTGCTTTATAAGATTGAAAAACGTCGAAAAGTCATTCTCATAGATTGTGCCAGGATGGGTACCCCATCAGGAACGATTCGCCGCTTCAGGCCCGACGAGGTTCGTACCATCAAGGCACTGGAACATTTTTCACTGCACGAAATGGATATTCTGAAGGTGTTTGAACTGGCCGAGCAATTCGGAAACGCGCCGGCGGAAGTCGTTATTTTCGGTATCGAACCGAAAATTATTGCATTTGACAGCAATCTATCAGATATAATTCAGCAGAATATTTCGCGGTATCTGGACGATATATTGAACGAAATCAAAACAGTGTCCAATTGATACCTGTTTTGATGTTAAACGCAAAAAATCCGTTGTGATGGAATACGACTATGAAACCAATCTATATCGCCGCCACCCTGCAGGATTGCGGGAAAACCTCGGTCACCCTTGGCCTGATGCAGCTTCTGCATGACCGGGGATTCGATCCGGGTTACTGCAAGCCCGTTGGTCAGCATTATGTCCGCTATCAGGATAAAAATATCGATAAAGACAGCGTCCTGATGCACCAGGTGTTCAATATGCAGGATGAGCCCTGCCTGATGAGCCCGATTGCGATTGAACGGGATTTTACCCGAAAATTCATTAACAATCCCAACGCGGGGCCGCTGGAGAAAGAAATCCTGCACAGCCGCGACGAATTGTTCAAGTCCCATAAAATTGTGCTGTTTGAAGGCACCGGCCACGCCGGGGTTGGCAGTTGTTTCGGGCTGTCCAATGCCCGCGTCGCACAATTGCTCAATGCCAAAGTCGTGGTGGTCACCGCCGGCGGAATCGGCAAGCCCATTGACGAAATTGCCCTGAGCCTGTCGCTGTTCAGGGAACATAATGTAGAAGTCCTCGGCGTGATTTTGAATAAGGTGCTGCCGGAAAAATACGACATGGTCAAAGATGTCGTCAGTCGGGGGCTGAAACTGTTCGGCACCAAGCTGCTGGGGGCGATTCCCTATGAGCATATCCTGTCCACGTACACTGTCGGGCAACTGGCTGAGGAATTCAAATACAATGTCCTGTGCGGGCAGGATGCGCTGTCCAATCCGGTGGAGCATACGGTTGTGGCGGCCATGGAACCGCAGAATGTCGTTCGTCACATCCGGGATAATACGCTGGTCATTATGCCCGGCGACCGGATTGACAATATCCTCGTATCGATTCTGGTGTTATCCCGCCAGACGACGCTGGGCGGAGGGCTGATTCTGACCGGAGGCTTTGAGCCGCATCCGACGATTGAGCCGCTGCTTAAATCCAGCAACATTCCTGTCCTGACCAGCGCTGACGATACCTTCACCGTCAGTGCCCGCATGAAAGACCTTGGATTTAAAATCCAGACCTATGACACCGCCAAGATTGCCCGCCTGCATCAGCTTGTCGCAGAATNNGATGCCGACGCCGACGCCCTCATCAAGATATTGACGGAATAAGTATCGGGGAATAAGAAACTATCCTGACTATCAGCACGTGAATACAGGACATATCTGATACATATACACCTCTGTTCCTATGAGCATTTCATTGAGCTGTGCCGTACTTTATGGTATAGTCCCGATTCCATGATTTACAGGAACGATTCATGAAAGTATTGGTAGCAGAAAAATGCGGCTTCTGTCCGGGTGTTCGCAATGCGATTAATCTGGCGAAAAAGACCCTGGCAGAACAACAAAAAGTCTATAGTCTGGGTCCGATTATCCACAATGAAGATGTGGTCCGGCAACTCTCTCAGGCCGGGCTGAGTACCGTGGAATCAGTGGAGTCCATCCCGGAGGGAACGGCCCTGATTCGCTCACACGGAGCTACGCAACAGGAGCTGGAAACCCTTCATAATAAAGGGCTTAACATCGTCGATGCAACCTGTGTGCTGGTCAAGCGCGTCCAGAAAATCGCCCGCCAGCTCCATGAAGAAGGGTATCAGGTGGTTATCATCGGCGACAAAGACCACCCGGAAGTCAAGGCGGTCGTCGGCTCGGCAGAGGGCGTTGAGGTTATCGGAGACGAGTCAGACCTCGATAAGATAAGAAACCATAAGAAGTTAGGCGTGATTTGTCAGACCACCCAAAGCCCGGATTATTTCGCCACCATGATAGGTTATATCGGCAAATTGCCTTTTTCGGAGATCAAAATAATCAACACGCTGTGTCGGGAAACCAAAGACCGCCAGGAGGCTGCGGTTAAACTCTGTCGCCAAGTAGATATTATGTTTGTCCTCGGCGGCCTGCACAGCGCCAACACCCGCAAACTGGCGGAGTTATGTAAAAAACATAATCCGCAAACCTACCATTTGCAAAACTGGGAAGAACTTGATATAAATACGCTTTCCGGCAAACGGGTGGCCGGCGTAACAGCAGGCGCATCCACCCCGGACGAGGTCATTCGAGAGTTTGTGGAAAAGCTCGAAGCGTACCAAAGTTAATTGTCATTAAAAAATGTGTCGGCAGCGTTGCCGATGCGATTTAACCTTAACAAGGTTAT
>DLFY01000304.1:0-201 GCA_002482415.1 Phycisphaerales bacterium UBA7708 | reverse complement strand
GGGCGCCAGCGAGGCCTCAAAACAACTCACAGGAGATTTTTTATGGTAGATAGAAATTTAATTTCGAAACTTGGCATCACCGACGATCAGCTTGAGCAGCAATTGGGGGAATTGTACACCACTGAGCATCAGCAGATGCTCGAAAAAGCTCTCGATAAAAAGGTCGAGGCCCTTGTGCCCGGCACGATTGTCAAGGGTAAG
>DLFY01000155.1 GCA_002482415.1 Phycisphaerales bacterium UBA7708 | reverse complement strand
TGTCCAGCCCCATCGCATATAATATTTCCGTCAGATTCGGTGCCAGCGAGACAATCCGCAAAGACTCCGCATTAACGGTCTGTACGTCCTGCTGCGTAAATCCGGCGGGACGACCTTTAAGATACCCCCACAGACGGTATGCCCCAAATACCACAACGGCGATAATTACCACATCGACAGCCAGCACGACTGCCAGTGTGGATTTTTTCATCCGTCGGGCGGGCTGCTGCTGCGGGTTGTATATCTGCTGGCCCACCATCAAAATCCCGTCCGCTTGAATTGTTTTTCCAGTTCCGCCACGGTAAACGTCAACGTCGCCGGCCGACCGTGAGGACACCGACAGGCCTGCGGATATTTTTGCCGGTCGGCAAGCAATTGCACCACCTCGGTCTCCGTCAACGGCTGTCCGGCCTTGACCGCCGCAATACAGGCCGCCCGCTCAAGGATTTCCTTGAGTAAATCTTCCGGCTGGTCGGCCGTCGCGGTGGAAGCTAGGGTATCCAGCAGATTCCGGACAAATTCACCCGGCTCCGCTTTTTCGAGCAAGATTGGAAAGGCCTGAATCGCGATGGTTCCCGGCCCGAATAAACTCAATTCAATCCCCAATTTATCGAATAACGCCGTGTTATGCTCCATCGATTCTTCCTGCTGGGGTGTGACCTGAATCACAACCGGCGTGAGAAATCGCTGTGAGGCCAGCCTGCCCTGCCGGATTTTCTCACACAGCTTTTCAAACAAAATCCGTTCGTGGAGTGCATGCTGGTCAATCACCTCAAATCCTTGTTCGGTTGTCAGCAGCAGGTAGCTGTTCTGGACCTGCAGATATTTCTGCGGAGCAATCGGCAGTTCGATATCCCGATAGGCCGGGATTGTATCTGGAGTGATTGTCTCTGACAGAGTTCGTGGAGGCTCTCCAAACAACGGCTCATGCCGTTGGGCCTTAAATTCAAATGTCTTTTGCGATGTCGCGGGCTTTTTAAAGAAATCCTCAACCGCATCCAGAATCCGCTGACGCCGGGCAAACTCCCCTTCCGCCCCGCCGTCGGGCAAAGGACCGAATTCCATCGAAGGCGGCATTTTCCCGCCGACATCCAGATTGGTACTGAGCAGTTTATCCCGCAGCGCCGCCAGAACCTGCGAATGCACCAGATTGGAATTTTCAAAACGCACCTCGACCTTGGTCGGGTGAACGTTGACATCATATTGCTCCGGCGGCATATCCAGAAACAAAAACACCGCCGGATAGCGATTCGGCTCCATCAGGCCCTGATAGGCCTGCCGCACGGCATGCTGGATGAATTTATCCCGGATGAATCGCCGATTGAGGAAGACATATTGATAACTGCTGCTGGTGCGCGCCGAAGCAGGCTTGCCAATCAGGCCGGAAATCTCCATTCCCTTTTCCTGTTTTCGTATAGGCATCATCGTCTCGGCCAGCTCTTTGCCGAACAGAATCCCCACCCGCTCGGTCAGCGTCTGTCCGCCGAGCAGACGATAGGTTTCCCGGGTATTGTGAATCAGCGTCAAATCCAGCGACAAATTCGCCAGGGCAATGCGTGTAAAATGTTCGATGATGTGCGTCATTTCGGTGTTGGCGGTGCGAAGGAATTTCCGCCGGGCCGGCAGCTTATAAAACAGGTTCCGCACATCCACCGTCGTCCCGACATCGGCGCTGGCCGGGCGGACCGGCTCCCGCTGGCCGCAATCGCAATTGAGCAGATTGGCCTGGATGGAATCGGCCGTACGGCTGATGAGTGTCACCTGGGCCACCGAGGCGATACTGGCCAGTGCCTCCCCGCGAAACCCCATTGTCCGTATGACATGCAGGTCGTCGGCCTGTCGGACCTTGCTGGTCGCATGAGGCTCCAGCGCCAACTGCAAATCTTCGTCATCCATCCCGCAGCCGTTGTCGGTTACAGCGATGCGTTTGCGCCCGCCGTCTTCGACCAGAACCGTAATCCGCGTCGCCCCGGCATCGATGCTGTTTTCCAGCAGTTCCTTGACAATACTGGCAGGCCGCTCGATGACTTCTCCGGCCGCAATCATATTTATCATATTGTCATCGAGAACGGCAATCCTGCCCATAATTACACTTCCCTGCCTGTGAAAGACATTTACAGAAGAAGGCTCTTGCCGGTCATCTCCGCCGGTTTGGGCAATCCCATCACCTCCAGAAACGTCGGTACCACATCGGCCAGCTTGCCGCCGGACGCCATTTTTCTGGATTTGAAGGCTTCATCAAATACGATAAACGGAACCTCACCAACCGTATGGGCCGTGTGAGGCATGTTATTTTCAAAATCCCACATCTTTTCGAAGTTGCCATGGTCGGCGAGAATGACCGCGCTGCCGCCCATCGCCTTGACCTTATCCAGAATCCGTCCGACACAGTGATCCACCGTTTGGGCCGCTGTCACTGCCGCTTCAAGAACGCCGGTATGCCCCACCATATCCGGATTGGCAAAGTTGCAGATGACCACATCAAACTGATTGGTATCCAGTTTTTCACAAATCACATCACAGACTTCATTGGCGCTCATTTCCGGCTTCATATCATAGGTCTTGACCCGCGGCGAAGGAACGATCTGGCGTTCTTCTCCCTCAAACGGCTCTTCCCGTCCGCCATTGAAGAAGAACGTTACATGAGCGTATTTTTCCGTCTCGGCACAGCGGAATTGCTTGAGTCCCAGGTTGCTCAGATATTCGCCCGCAATATTGGGCATCTTGCGAATCGGCGGAAACGCCACCGGCGTTTGAATCTTGGAATCATATTCGGTCATGCACACATACTGCGACGTCTTGGGCTGAATATGCCGTGCAAACCCGCTGAAGTCCGCATCCACAAACGCCCGCGTCAGCTCACGAGGACGGTCGCCGCGGAAATTGAAGAATATCACGCTGTCGCCGTCCTGCACCAGGGCAATCGGTTTGCCGGCAGCATTGGCAACATAGGTCGGCTCAATGAATTCATCGGTGATGTTTTTGGCATAGCTTTCCTGCATCGCCGAAAGAACAGACTTGGCGGCGTGGCCGGCGCCTTCGGTCAGGCACTTATACGCCACTTCAACACGTTCCCAGCGTTTATCCCGGTCCATCGCATAAAACCGCCCCATCACGGTAGCGATCTTGCCGACACCGATTTCGGCCATCTTCTTTTCGATATCGGCGATATACCCCGCGCCGCTGGTCGGAGGCGAATCACGCCCGTCCGTGAACGCATGGAGATATACATCCTTGAGGCCGTTGCGTTTGCACATTTCCAGCAGGCCGTACAAATGCCCCAGCAGCGAATGTACGCCGATATCGCTGCAAAGCCCGAACAGGTGCAGCTTTTTGCCGTTATCTTTGGCACTGCGAATCGCGGCCAGCAGGGTTTCATTCTCGAAAAACTCCCCATCGCGGATCGCCACGGTAATCCGGACCGAATCCTGATAGACCACACGCCCGGCCCCGATATTCTGGTGCCCGACTTCGCTGTTGCCCATCGTTCCCTGCGGCAAGCCGACATCTTCGCCGTAGGTTCGAATCAGGCAGTTCGGATAATTGTTCATCAGCATCGTATCGGTCGGTACATTGGCGACTTTGACCGCATTGAATTTATCTTCAGCGGGGTTGGGATTCCATCCCCATCCATCCCGGATAATCATCACACAGGGTCTGGTTCTCAATTTGACTTTGGATTCAGACATAGATAACCTTTCTTCATCTGGATTTATATCCATTCGGATCAGCAATGACCATTCATTTATACGTCTAAAGTTCGACCATACTAAGAGAAACGGGGGGCAAAGTCAATGCTTTAGGCCTCTTGCCGGGGCAATTCCGGCCCGAAATATTCCGTGGGAGGTTTTTCTTGCCTTTTCTGGAGACGGATTATATATTTATCTATTCAACTTTGCACCGCGGGGTGTAGCTCAGCTTGGCTAGAGCGCCTGGTTTGGGTCCAGGAGGCCGCTGGTTCGAATCCAGTCACCCCGACTGCCTTTAGGCAGGTAAATAGGCGATTCGCATGTCGGTTTTTTCCGCTCCCGTTGGTCGCTGCGGCAATTGCCAAGGCTAGCGGTTCAAAAGAATGTCAATCACCCCGATCGAAGCCCAGAAAAGGCTCCCTACAGCCCCTATTTGAGATATAATCAGAGTCGTATTATCTGAAATATAATATTGACGACCTCTGGACCTACAATTGCCTATTTTATAATATCGCTTTTCCGCTCTCAATCCATAGAGCCATAGTTCTCGACATACCAAGTAGTCTTCCGGTGTGAAATCTGGTTATCCTGCTTCATGAGACTTAAACCCCATTGCGAGATATAATAATCGACCAAAATTCTCTTAATATCCGTAGAAATCCCGATAGATTTTTACTTTATATTTAAGTATAATGACTTCTGATAGTTAGCAGAGGGAAATATCTATAAGGGGAAATTTGGAATACAGAACTATAGTACCATAATCCAGCAGAAATATCATTTGCAGGGTTTGTATATTGGGAAAGAAATATCAAGACTTGGGATGTATAGAATAATGAAAAAGTATTTATGTTTTATCCTAATCATGACAGCCGCACCGGCAATGGCTGCCCTAGTAACCCTGACTACCCCCGATACCATAGGACAATCGTCGTTTAACAGCGGGTTGCACTGGAGTGATGGCTTGGCCCCCAGCATGGAAAATGACTATCAAGTCAGCATCGCGCAGCTTCACACGCCTGCCGATGGAGATAGTTATGTATTCGGTGGTGGCTCACTGATAATCAATCCGGGTGGTGTTTTAATGTACAAAGGCACTGGCACATTCGGAGGCATCGGGGTCTCTAATTTGATTGCTAATGGCGGCAGTGTTATTGATCATCGCAGCAACGCAGATGATGTGTGTACGCTGTATGGAAACATTCACATCGCAGCCGATTCGGTAATGTATGCCAAGCAGGGACCAATCAATGTCTATTCTGCTATCAGCGGAAACGGCACGATCACCAATCCGGGTTCAGATGGTCCGGGTTGTATTTTAACCTTTTATTCGACTACCAATACCTTCACGGGCAGCATCATTAACAATGGTCGATTTGTGTTGGCCGATGATGCCGTCCTGAATTTTGTCATCGGCGCCAGCGGGGTCAACAACAGCGTTTCCGGCACCGGGCCACAGACCACCTTTGACGGTGATTTCAAATTCGATCTGAGCAATGCAGGCATGACCTATGGCGATAGCTGGCAGATTGCCGGTGCGGCGGGACAGACCTTCGGCAATACCTTTAGTGTGGTCGGATTCGTCGATGTCGGCGGAGGCTTTTGGGTAACTTATACTAACGGAATTTTTTACCAGTTCAATGAAAGTTCTGGAATTTTGTCTGTTTTCTGGCCAGGCAACGGAACACATGAGGATCCGTATCAAATATGGACACCCCAGCAGATGAATACAATTGGTTTATACCCGGAAATATGGGCGTGTCATTTCAAGCTTATGGCTGATTTAGATATGTCAGCATGTGGAGGAAATAGTTATAATATCATAGGCAGTTCAACTTCAACCAAATGCTTTTCCGGCACCTTCAATGGCAACGACCACATTATTGCAAACCTGATCATCAATCAGCCTGACAATTCGTGCATAGGTTTATGCGGAATTCTTTGTACCGGCGGACAGATATACGATCTCCGTGTTGAGAACGCTACTATTAACGGAGGTAGTTCGATTGGTATTATCTGTGGATTCAGTNNTGTTACGCCACAGGTACTGTATCAGGTTATTCTAATGTTGGGGGGCTGTGCGGAGAAAATCAAGGCCAGATCAACCAATGCTCTGTCACCAGTATAATAACAGGAGAGGACCGTGTCGGTGGCCTTTGCGGGTGGAATGCCCTAGGCATAATCACCCAAAG
>DLFY01000167.1:6436-7067 GCA_002482415.1 Phycisphaerales bacterium UBA7708 | reverse complement strand
CCCACATCTGGTGCTGGCCGACGCCGGTGACGATGGTCGCCTGGCCCTGGGTCTGCCGCCAGATTTCTTCGATGACGTACTGGGGTTTGATGACTTTGGCATTGGTGTCATAGCGGAAGGGGTGCTTTTTCTTCCAGACGGCAATCTGTTTGAACCAGTCTTCGCGCGGACGGAACTCCACTTCCTCGGTCATGGTCTTGAGGACTTCCTTGGCATCGCCGACGACGGGGATATCCGCGTTGACGTTTTTGGAGATGCTGGCCGGGTCGAGGTCCACGTGGATGACCTTGGCGTGGGGGGCGAAGGATTTGAGCCTTCCGGTCACGCGGTCGTCGAAGCGGGCGCCGACGGCAATCAGCAGGTCGCAGTTCTGGACGGCGTAGTTGGCATAAGCCGAGCCGTGCATGCCGAGCATATCCAGTGATTCGTCGCGGCCCTGGTCATAGGCGCCCAGGCCCAGCAGGGTCATGGTCACGGGGATATTGGCCTTCTGGGCCAGTGTCCGCAACTCGTCGGATGCGTTGGAGATGATCACGCCGCCGCCGACATAGAGCACGGGGCGTTTGGCCTCGTTGATGGCCTGGGCGGCCAGGCTGATTTGCCGGGCATGGCCGCGGGTGCGGAGATGGAA
>DLFY01000167.1:0-6409 GCA_002482415.1 Phycisphaerales bacterium UBA7708 | reverse complement strand
GGGCAGGTCGATGAGCACCGGGCCGGGCCGTCCGGTCCTGGCGATATAAAAGGCCTCGCGGAACGCCTGCGGCAGTTCGGCGGGGTTTTTGAGAATCATATTGTGCTTGGTGATCGGGCGGGTGATACCGGTCATGTCGGCTTCCTGGAAGGCGTCATTGCCGATCAGTTCGGTCCGCACCTGTCCGGTAATAGCGACCAGGGGCACCGAATCCATCATGGCATTGGCGATGCCGGTGACGAGGTTGGTGGCGCCGGGGCCGGAGGTGGCGATGATGACACCCACTTTGCCGGTGGCGCGGGCATAGGCATCGGCCATGTGGCATCCGCCCTGTTCGTGGCGGGGGATGATGAACTTGATGCGCGAGTCGTAGATTTTGTCAAACAAGGGCAGAACCACGCCGCCGAGGTAGCCGAACATCACTTCGACGCCCTGTTCTTCGAGAATATCGACAATGTGCTGGCTGCCGGCCTTGGTGGGAGCCGTGTTTTGCGGTGCATTTTGAGTCATAATAGTCTCCTGATTTAAACAATCGGTAATATAGTCATTAATCGATGCGGTCTGTCCGGTTACTTTGCCTATCTGTTCAAACAAGGGCAATACGGCCGCGCCGAGATACCCAAATACGGTATCGACACCCTGTTCCAGAAGGATGTTGATAATGGATTGACTGCCGAGCCATGTCGGCAAACGAGGTACGGCGACAGAGCCGCCGTAAGCGGTGGGAGTTTTCATTTGTGTTATTCCTGATGAACATATCCGTTATTCCGACGGCTGCGATTTAAGTGGGTCGCTCCGACCGACCTGCCAAAAGCCCCAAGCCTTTGACCTGCCGGGTGCGGGGTTGATTGCCCGACCGCAGTGCCGTAACCACAAGTTTTTGTGTTTCAGGGTGCTTGCTATCCAATATCAGGACAACATGCATTCATTTACATTATAATATTTTCGGCAGACGAGTCAATGGAAAATAAGGAATTCTCAAGTTATATCTGTAACAAGATATATATTAACTGAAAATAGATGTGTAAAAATTGAAATATTTTTTGAAACATCTGTACAGTTGAATAGTCCTGTTTATAATGAACAGATGCAATTCAAGGAGAATTGAACTGAATATTTCAGGAAGGACGCGTCATGACAAAGTCACGGATATTGCTGCAAGGCGGATGTGTTTTGATTTTGCAGGCGGTGGTGTTTGCGCAGCCGCAATGGCTCCAGTACAGGACCTCTCTGTATATGGAGGATGAGTTTTCGACGTCCAGCAGGTATTTTCAGCTCGAAAAGAAGCCTGCCGATGTAAGAATGCCGAAGTTTGGTCAGTACGATCAGAAATTCGGCAAGTGGCAGCATAGTATGGATGGGGGGAAAGTTCGGTGGATTGCCCTGGACCGGACTCGCAAGTCCGGATTGATGGACCTGCTTTATATTGATTCCAACGGCGACGGTCATCTGGATGATGAAAAGCCGTATAAGGGGGTTGTGGGGGACCGGTATCGGATGATGTTTGGGCCGGTGGCGGTGCATTTCAAAGGCGAAGACGGGCCGATTACCTACCATTTGAACCTGCAATATTACTCCTATGAGGAGCAAAGCTCATATCTTGTCATTTCAACGGGGTGCTGGTATGAGGGTGAGGTGTTGATTGACGGCAAGCCGACCCGGGTTACGCTGATTGACTATAACGCCAATGGGACCTTTTCGGATAAGGCCGAGTCATCCGACTGCGACCGGATATTTATCGGGCCGGAGTCCAGACGCAAGTCGTATTATGTCGGCAATTACCTGGAGCTGGGCGACAAGCTGTATCGGGTGACGATTGCCAAAGACGGGGCGACGGTTGAAATCAATCCGGCCCAGGATGTGGCTTACGGCAAGGTGAAGGTGCCTGCCAATATCACGACGTTTACGGCAGCCGGGGCCAATGGGTTGTTTGAGCGGAAACCGACGGCTGGCGAGGTGTCCCTGCCGGAAGGCAAATATCGTGTTCATGAATGGATGATTGAACGCAAGGATGAAAAAGGCAAGAACTGGACGTTAAGCGGCAGCGGCTTCCCGAATGAAAAGGCGTTTACGGTGGCCAAAGACGGGACGCCGGAGCTGGATATTGGTGAGCCGGCGATTTCGATGGTTTCTCATACGATTCGCAATAACGCCTATTATTTCAACCAGGAACTGGTCGGCAAGATGGGGGAATCAATCAGTCTGCGGGTGGGAGGCCGGCAGCCGGATGCTCCGTCGCTGCATATTTACAGCAAAAGCGGAGAATATGACCGAACGTTTAAGCTGGAGTATGGGTGAGGCGGCACCTGTTCGCTCTCGTGGCGAGAGCCTAAAGAAATCAAACGTCCGTATTATATTTCCAGTCAAATCAAGGGACCTTTTGAGATACGCTCACAAAACTTAGTGATTAAGCCTGAGGGCCGCGGTCTGCCCGCAGTGGGGCAGATGGCTTTGGATGTGAAGACTTCCGTTTCGGCGCTGTCCGGGGCCGGGCTTGGCAATGCGGATCGCGATCGGCTGCTGGAGCACAATACCCATCCCGATGCAATGTGGCTGAGCAAAAAGGAAGCGGTTGGCGAGGGGATTGTGTTTGAGTTTGCTGCGGCCCAAATGCTCGAAAAGATTGCGGTCTGGAATTATAATCAGACCAATTACACGGGGCGGGGCGTCGGCAAGGTGGATATTTCCGTCTGGACCGAGCAGGGCGGATGGAAGAGCCTGCTCAAGGGTGTTGAATTGGCCGAAGCGGAAGGCACGCCTGATTATGATGATCCAACGATTATATCGTTTAAACCCATGCTTGCGCAGAAAGTGCGTTTTGAGAACCTGGTGCCGATTCGGGACGAGGGATTTGTCGGTCTCAGCGAGGTGCGGTTCTTCGAGCCGTTTGGTCCTGCCGCGAGCAATCCGGAGCCGATGACGGCGGCGGTGCTGCCGGCGGCCGGACAGGTCAAAGTGCAGTGGATGCCGGGGCAGGGAGCCATGGCCCATGATATTTATGCGGGAACCAGTCCGGAGGCGCTGACGCTGCTGGGACGCACGGAACAGCTTGAGGCGACATTGTCGGGGCTTGTTCACGGGACGCGGTATTACTGGCGAATCGATGAGGTGGATGACAAAGGCAAAGTGACCCAGGGCAAGGTCTGGGATTTTGGTTTTGAAGAAGGCAGGCTGGCCGCCGGGTGGACGTTTGATAAAGTCGAAGACGGCAAGGCTGCCGATGCTGCGGGGACTTTTGCCGCAGTGCTGCAGACCGGGACGCAGTGGGTTGAGCAGGCCGGCGGACGGACGGGTGTGATTGAGCTGGACGGCGAGAAAGGCTTTGTCCAGGCGGATCCGCTGAAGCTGAATACCCATTCTGCGACGATTACGCTGTGGCTGCGTTCCAACGGTGTTCAGAATGCCTATACCGCGCTTGTGTTCTGCCGCGGAGGCAAAACGGTGTCGGGTCTGAACTTCAAAAACAACAACGAACTGGGATATCACTGGGATGACCAGTCGACAACCTGGCAATACGAATCCGGACTGATTGTGCCTCAGGACAAGTGGGTGTTTGCCGCTCTGTCTGTCAGGGATGACAGAGCGATTCTGTACCTGATGAACGAGGGTGAATTGAAAGCCGCCGTGCATGACTTTGCGCACGCTGCGGATCAATTTGACGCCCCCCTGACCATCGGCAAGGATCCGGAAAGCAGCAGCAATCGGCATTTCCGCGGGTGGATTGATGATGTTCGCATCTATAATTATGCGCTCGATGAGGAGCAGATTCGTGCCGTGGCGGACAATAAGTCCTTTGCAGCCGCCAGAGCCGCAGCAATGCCGGTGCTGATTAATACCAAACTGATTGAGGCCGGACAGGCTGCCGCGCCGAATGAACCGCAGGCTGAGGCCCAGGCGGAAACCCAGACGCAAGCAGCGACGGAAAAGCCGGCGCCCAAGCGTTCGGTCTGGCCGGTGATGGTGATTGTGGCGCTGATTGCTGCGGTTGTGGTTGCAACCCAGGTGCGAAAGAAATAATTATCCGTTATTGACCCTCCGATTGTGGAAGGAGACATGTATGAAGCGGTATGGAGTGCCGACACGTCGGCTGATGATTTGTGCGATGGTGCTTGGTTGGTGCGGGGCTGTGTTTGGGGCCGTGTACACGGGTAAGGCGTTTTGTCAAAATGGCAATCCGCTGGGCGGTGTGGAGGTCAAGCTGTATCAGTTGTCCATGGACATGTCCACCCGAACGGTGAAGATGAATCTGCTGGGACAGGGCCAGACCAATCCGCAGGGGGAATACAGCATCACCTCGGATGTGCCGATTGATTCGGATACGCAGGCGATTTGCGGGGTTGCCAAGCGGTCGGACTATGCTTTTACCTGGGCGATGACGATGGGGCAGCAGGCGGCGCCGCTGGAATTTCACATGAGCGAACCGCAGACGCTGGCCGGGCGGGTGGTGGATGAGCAGGGCAAGCCGGTTGCCGGGGCCCAGGTGCGGCTGGTGGCGCTGGTGATTGCTGACGAGAAGGCTCAACCTGACACGGAACCGCGGATGATGATTAATTTTGAGCCGATGCCGTATTTTACGACAACGACTGATGCGGACGGTAAATTTGAGTTTAAGGAACTGCCTGCGGGAAGTTCGGCGGAGTTTTTAATTGCCAAGCCGGGCATGGGGCAGATATTGACGGCCAGCGATGACCTCAATCCGATGCAGGGATTTCATTATAAAGTCGGCCAGAAGGACATTTCCTTTACGATGAGCAAGGGGCTGACCCTGTCGGGCATCGTGATGGACTCGAAGAATAAGCCGCTGGCCGATGTTGCATTGTCTGTGACCCGAATCGGTCTGGATATCGATCCGACGCAAAAGCCGATCAAAACCGATGCGGATGGGCAGTTTTCGGTGAAGGATCTGGCGGCGGGAACCTATCGGGTGATGGTCAACAGTGATCAATGGCTTTGTGAACAGCAGACGGTGGAGCTCAAAAGCGATATGGGTGTCCAGCTCAAAGCCAAACAGGGAACACTGGCGCGGATCAAGGCGGTGGATCCGGATACGGAAAAAGGCCGGGAAGGCATCCAGATTTATCTGAACCAGGATAACCAGCCGGGAGTTGGCGGCAAGACCAACAGCGACGGTGTTTTTGAAAAACAGCTTCTGCCGGGACATTACCGGGTACAGTTTCAGGATGGAAATCGGTTTAAAAGCCAGGAATTTGACGTGGAAGAAGGCAAGACTGCTGAAGTCTCCGTTGTTTTGGGGGCATCGAACAGGATAACCGGTATCGTGACCGGGCCGGACGGCAAACCTGCGGCCGGGGTTGAGATGAAGATTATGCCGAATCAGGGTGGTTCGGATTCATCGGCCAAAACCGATGATAAAGGCAGTTATACCTTGCGCTGGTCGCCGGAGGATATGTCGTGGACGGAAGGTCAATTTCTGCTGGTGGCCATCGACCGGGCCAATAAGCTGGCGGCGGTGGTGGATATCGATGCCGACACCAAGACAATGAATGTCCAGGTCAAGCCGGGGTTGACACTGACGGGCAAGGTGGTGGATCCGAATAATCAACCAATCCCCAACGCCTCGGTTTCGACCCAGATTCGCGGTTCACGATGGTCCAGTACATTTGACAATAAAAGTATTGCCACGGACAAGGATGGTGTTTATAAAGTCGAGTCGCTGCCTGCGGAAGGGACGTACTATCTGAGTATTTCCGGCCCGAAGGGATACGGTACCGGATCTGTTTATTTAAACGAGCCTGCCGAGGGCAAATTGACCGTGGAGCTTAAGGAAACGGTTTTGAAGATTGCCAACAGTTCTGTATCCGGCCGAGTGGTGGATGCGGATGAAAAGCCGCTGGAGGGGGCAAGAATTCACAGCTATGGTGAAGGCCAGCCTAATCTGAATGTCACAACCGATAAAGATGGCAAGTTTACACTTAGCCCGATTTGTGAAGGGGGTGTCCAGCTTAGTGTCAATTATAACCGGCAGAGTCAGTATATGTATGCCAATGCATTTGTGCAGACGGGCGATACAAACGTGGAAATCATGCTGACGCCGGAAGGCAATTCAGGTCGGCGTGCGGCACCGAAACCCAAGTCGCTGGTTGGCAAGGCATTACCTGCGGTGCTGAGCGATCCGAATCAGTTTGACGGCAAGGCCGTGCTGGTCTGTGTCTGGGATTATCAGCAGCGTCCCAGCCGGTTTGTTGTCAGGGAACTGGCCAAGAAAGCCGAACTGCTGGCGGGCAAGGGGGTTGCCGTGGTTGTGCTGCAGGGAGAACCGACGGACAAGGCCGCGGTCGAAGCCTGGCTGAAAGAAAGTGCTGTTGGCTTTAAGCTGGAAATGATTGCCGCCGATGCGGAAAAGACACGGCTTGGGCTTGGAGTGCAGGGCTTGCCGTGGATGATTTTG
>DLFY01000310.1:11850-11980 GCA_002482415.1 Phycisphaerales bacterium UBA7708 | reverse complement strand
GAGAACACTCCTTTGCTGGAAAAATAGAAGATCGCGGCGAAGAGCACGGCAATGAAGACGAGGACCTGCCAGAAGGGAACCCAGCCGGTGGTGTCGGGGTACATGGCGGCCACCGGGAAGAGGTAGAGGA
>DLFY01000310.1:4685-11841 GCA_002482415.1 Phycisphaerales bacterium UBA7708 | reverse complement strand
GGCGTAGAAGTAGAAGGTCAGGCCGAATTGTACCCAGGCCTGCCGCCCGTGCACCGGAATGCCGCATTCGTAGGATTCGGCGAAGGCGCCGCCCCTGGCCTTGGGGGCCAGGAGGAGGGACACGACAATGGGCCCGAGGGCGAATGCCAGGCCGGCCGCCAGGAATGCCAGGATCGAGACGTTCATCCAGCTGAAGACCATAGGAGACCACCTCTGTTTGAATGAATCAATAAAAACAGATTATTGCAGACAAATGCATCCGCAGCGATTTCAACGCGGGATGACCCGGGTCCAAAAATGCCTGGTATGCCGAAGGAAGTAACCGCTAGAATGCATGAGACTGTCGCGACCGAAAGCCGTGACAGTCCTATTTCAGAGCAAAGGCGGCGAAGGAGTGTCGATGTCGCCGTAATGAGTGGTCAAAGCGGCAGACGAGGATGGAATAAAACGAAGCTGCAGGCGGAACTGGATATTGTTCGCGCCGCGAGGAAGCCGTGAGGCCTTGCGGATCAGACGACACATAGAGTACCCCCCTCCAAAAAAAGAGGCTAAGACCATGAGGAGGCCTCACTCCAACGGGAGGTCTCCTTTCGATGCTTACGAGGTTAGCTGACGGGCTCGGGTCGAAAGGTACCCTACGCATGCGCGATTCGCCCCAAAGAATTGGGTCCCCCGCTTCCGCCATCGGCGGAACTCAGCAGTATTGAACGTCACATAGTTTTGGTGACTTGGAAAGTCAAACGATATTGGCGCGCGCGCCCTTCGATTGTATTTTTTTTATTTGGAATCATTGTTGATGATGTGGTGTTGTCAGACAGTGTCGATCTGTGGATCAACATGTGGTTATGTGTTGGAAAGGCCCTTGGTATTTCACGAAGAGCCGTTTTTGACGTGCGGTCTGAGTGGGGAGAGGTCACGCTGACGCCTTGGAGTTCCCAGGGGAAAATTTGTAGATGAGGGCTCTTTCATGGTTGCCTGTGGCCGTGTCAAGCCTGAACGGCTCTCCGATGAGGAAAAGTTGCGGGTTGGGGCTGAGTTCGCCTGCCTCAGCTTCTTTCCTGTAAAGGAGAATCTGGAGAACATAGAGAGCCGCTACCGCATTGAGAGCGTTTTTGAGATTGGCCTCAGCGAAATGCTCATGGCGTTCGTATTTTACCTTCGTGTATGCTCGCCACCAAAGGGGTTGCGTTTCAGTACGCCACTTGTTCCACGGGGTCAGCGTTAAACCGAATCTTGGCAGATGCACCTTGATTGCGCTGAAGTTGGGATNNTTTGTAATTGCCGATATTATCTGCTGTGCAGTTGTGCTCGATTGTGTGACAGTATTTTTTTGCGACGACGTCAACTTCAGAGGCTGCTGCAAAAAGAATACGGCCAAGCTCAATCGAGTAGCTGGAGAAGTTAGACTCGGCAATTTCTAAGTACCTGGAAAATTGTGAAAGATCGTCTTCAAGGGCGATAAAGTAGTTCCAATGCATGGCTGTCTGTTTTTGCGGAATCATCGTCAGTCTCTCGCTGAATTGAAGTTATACGATGTCCTTGCGGGAAAAATGTCTCCCGCAAGGAGGTAATGTGAAACGTAAAACTTAATTTGCCAGACTAATGTGATTCGTAATACCAGAATATGAAGAAGATAAATCCGGCAACGGCGATGAATTTCAGCAACGTCGGGATACTTTCACGCAAACTGTAGTTCTTTGGGGTGTAGTCGATTTCCGGATTTGGCGTAGGGGAAGAAGTGCAACCGCGGCGCGGAGAGTTGTCATGTGGCATAAAGCCTCCGTCATTCAAGGAAATAAGGTTCACCACCGGCATAAGAATGCATCGATGGCAATTATTGGAACGCTTATTTTAGAATATGAAACAAGGAGGCGCTCGGTTGGAAATCGCTTTGAAGTTAATTTTTTGGGCAAAGCGATCAATGACGCTGAGAGGGGAAAGCGTTAGGAATGGTGTCGAAACAATCGAAGTTTGGTCAGGAACAGTTGCGTCGTGAAATGTTCTGTCAGAAGGTTTAGGTTGTCCCCTCTGCACAAGATCGGCAGATCCAATCGTCGACTCCACAATGCTTGGTGCAAAGTGAGCCATTTTTGATCTTTGCTCCAGGGAGGGCTCAGATGTCGTGCCATGATCACGTTCCACCGGTGGCGTACAAAACACCAGCAGCAGAGCAATGACCAATCGTAATATGCCGTCAATGCTTGTGGTCATTCGTTTTTACAAAGAAGACATTACGAGTTGGTTGTTGGTCCGAACGTTCATGGTCGACAGTTTCAAGCCTTGAGCGAGCGGTGTGCTTCTTCGTGATGATGTAAAAAATCAACGAAGAATATTACCAAAATCGGTGAATCATTTGGCTCAGGTTGTCAACATCTGGCCGGGACATGCCTGTTCAACGCCTCCGCTCTTGGGCCAGTGTCTGGAGTTGTGTCTCAAAACGGCCCAGGATTACGTCCTGGTTGAGTTCCTGCATGGCATAGCGGCGGCCGTTGCCGCCCAGTTCGGCTCGCCTGACCGGGTCGGCGGCCAGGGCGCGCAGGGCCTGAGCCAAGGCGGTCGGGTTTTCGGGGGGCACCACGAGGCCGCAGGCGGCATCACGGATCACCAACCGTCCCAGTTCCGCCCATGCGTGCGCGGTGGCCAGTACCGGCCGCCCGCTGGCCATAATGCCGGTCAGTTTGGACGG
Organism: Phycisphaerales bacterium UBA7708; assembly: GCA_002482415.1. Lineage (GTDB taxonomy): Bacteria > Planctomycetota > Phycisphaerae > Sedimentisphaerales > Anaerohalosphaeraceae > Anaeroglomus. The sequence continues at coordinate 9,155 of DLFY01000310.1, read as the reverse complement.
CATCACCGAGTCCGCAGCATCCGCGCGCTGGGGAAGCAGGTGCACATCTGCCAGGCCCAGCCAGTCGTTCAATCGCTCAGGTGGCTGCACATCCAGTACGCGCACATTGGCCATGCCGGCACAATGCTTCTCCAGAACGGTTCGACCCGCGCCGTTGCCTCCAAATACAAACGTTATCCTGGAGTCCTCCTTGAGTTGTCGGGCGGCATCGGTCAGGGTCTCCAGCCCCTGTTTGACGCCCATGTTGCCCGAGTACAGAGCCACCAGCGCGTCATCCGGCAGGCCCAGTTCGGCCCGGNNGGTCAGAGGCCTGATATTGCCGATATCAACCCAATTGGGAAAATGTACCACCTTCTCGGCCGCCAAGCCTTTGGTCTGAGCTCGTTCCACCATCCGGGCCGAAATGGCGGATACGCGATCAAACCTGCGCATCAGCCAGGCTTCTGCACCCTCTGCCGCGCGTTGCAGAATCTTGCCCCTGATCAGGCGGAGATTGAAGGCCGTGGGCACCTCATAGTCCTGAATGTGCAGCCAGCTGCCGGCGCCGCGCAGCGAGGCAAAGGCCGCAGCGGCGGGAGCGCACATCAAGGATGGTTCNNNCACTGTGCAAGCAATACGGGCAGGCTGCTCAAGGTGAAGCTAGCGAGGTGGATCAGGCGTTCGAGGCCGCCCGGCTGCTGCGGAACCCATATCGGACAGCGAAACACCTGGGCGCCTCGCCAATGCTCCCTGCGATACGCGCAAGGATCGTATCCCGTGCCGATTTTCCATGACGGATAGTACNNTAGTACGGCGGGGCGGTAATGACCCGAACCTCGTGTCCGCGTGCGGCAAGCCATTCGGCCATCTCGCCGGTGTATTTGCCGATACCGGTGAGTTCCGGGGCGAAGTTGAGACCGTAAAGAATTACTTTCAAGCCGCTTCCGGCCTGTTAAACAAAAAATCAGCCTGAATCGCCTGCGCCGCGGTGTCATATGTTGGGTTGAATACACCCTTGAGACGAAAGCCTCTGGCCGAGAGCCATTCAATAATGTTCCCAGCCAGCTTCTGGCCTGCATACAGCTCAACGAACGAACACTCACAATAGACGGAGTCGAATCTCTGCAGTACTGATTCACAACCGCACAGCGCTTCGTACTCATAACCTTGAACATCCAATTTCAACAATGCTGGCGCTTTGATTGATTGCAGTTCGACGAATGTTTCAAGGGGTGCAACGCGCACCTTGATTGTTGAAACTTCATCCGTGCCTGGAAATATTTTGGATTGCAGGCTGGTGATTGGGAGTAACGAAGATGAGTCATCCTTGGCCGAGACATGCATTGCGCGAAATTCAGAATGCGTTCCGACGGCCGCTTCATGGAGTTTCACCATTTCATCCCCTGAAAATAGGGTTCGGAATATCTCTGCCGGCTTGGGAAGGGGCTCGAAGCTGACTATCTGAGCCCTTGGCGCCCACCTTCGAGCGGCCAAGGCAAACTGGCCGCGGTTGGCTCCGATGTCCACGACGGTTGCCAGGTCACCCGCAAGGACGTGTCTGTGCTCCGCGCCTGCCAAGACCCGATGCAGAAGCACTGCTTTCAAGAGACGCGTGGACCGGGTGATTTTGTTCAGCTTGTCCAGACGGGTGAGAAGGAGATGAATGTTCACGGCTTAACTCCTCATGTTTCGCAGGGCGGCATGTTCATTGATGGCGCACTGGTAAACCTGCGTGAGTTGTTCGACGATACGCGGCCAGTTGTAGCGTTCCTTTGCGGAGCGTCGTCCCCGCAAGCCCATGAATTCGGCCTCCTTTTTGTCGGTGAGCAAGTGGCAGATGGCGTCCGCAATCAGGAGTGGTTCCAGTCCGGTCACCAGTCCGGCTTTGTCGGCTTGAACTTCGCGCCAGATATTCACCTTCTCGGAAATTATCACCGGACAGGCGCTGGCCATGGCCTCGACCACGGTCATACCGAAGCTTTCCGTGTAGGACGGTAAAACAAAGACATCCGCGTCGACATAGGCCTGCCTCACCTCATCAGGTCCAAGATGATCGACGAAGAAGACCTTGTCTTCGATACCCAGTTCGCGGCACCACTGCCTTACTTTTCGGCCGTAACCTTCGTTGTCCGGTCCGACTAAGGCAAGGCGGGCGCGAGGTTTTTCTTTCAGAACCTGGGAAAAGGCTGGTATCAGCAGGTCCAGCCCCTTCACGAAATTGATTCGCCCGAGAAACAGAACTAGCGGCGTATTCTCATTCAATCGAATTCGATTCCGAAAAGACCCTTTGGCCGGGAGATTCTCAAAACTGCTCCAGTCGATCCCGTTGGGGATTATCACAGGCCTTGCCTTAAGACCGCAGAACGCCGACCGCTTGGCCTCATCCCGAGAAGTGTAATGAATGGCAGAGGCGTGGTTGAGGTTGGGGATGTCGATCAGGCGCTCGTAGAGTCGTTTCAACGGGACGGCCCATTTTCCAAAACGGCTTTGTTTGTAGAGGAATGGGTCCAGAGCTCCGTGAGGGGTTATGATATACGGAACGTTTGCTTTCCTGGATTGCCATGCAGCGACGCTTACGGGAAAGCGATATAGCCCATGAATATGTATGATATCAAATTCATGTATTCTTCTGATTAGCTTATTGTAAAGGTCAAAAGAAAACAAAATAGGGGTAAAATATGCGTTATAATAGTTGATTTTGATGTTGCTATGATTTTGTTCTTGTTTTTTGTATTTCAGTGTCCATATTTCAGTGGAATGTTTAATGTTGTTTTGTGCTAAGTTCATGCCGATAATAACAGAAGCTGGTCCTCCGTATTTTGTATCTATATTCTGGATAACATGAAGAATTTTCATTTATGTAGTATTTTTATTTGTTTCGTTAAATGATTAATTGACTTTATGAAGTTATATAACGATTTGTAAATTATTGTATTTAATCCAAAATTCTCGAAAAGATTCGAGTACATTATCGATTGAAATTGATTTAATGCATATTTTGTCGTGAGGACATGTATTTGTGAGGCGACAACCGAAGCAATGCGTCTTTTGATAGAATATTCGATGGCAATCTCCAAATGGATACCACTCGCCTGGAAGATTCTGGGCGGAAAATATTGCGATACATGGAGTGCCGGCTGCCGCGGCCAGATGCATGGGACCGCTATCGTGTCCTGCAAAAAAAACAGCCCGCTCCATCACGGCGGCGGTCTCTCGTGGCGTCAATTGTCCACACAGATTGAGGGTGGGGCCTTGCCATTCACGGCTCAAGCGGTCGCTTGGTTCATGCTCATCGGAGGACCCAACAAGCACGAGGCCCGCGCCTGGGGCATCAAGGCTGAAAAGCCTGAAAAGAGCTGCCCATCGCTCGAAGCCCCAATCTTTCGTGCAAGCCTTTGTGCCGATGCTGGCGCACACAAAGCGGCAACTTTCCGGCCAACAGCTTAAGGCTTTTTCGGCGGTCGCCCTTTCTTCGGTGGTCAGTTTCAAATCCCAGTTCAACGAACCGGCAGGCAAGCCATTGTTCAGTGTCGCAAGGCCCCGCAGGAGTCTGCGTGCTTCGGACTCCCATAATTCCGGATTGTCTGTACGCCTGCACTCCTGGAGATCCATCGTCCAGGGCACCCCAATGAGGTGTCGTATGCCGCACGCCTTAAAGAAAAGCGCATCTCTCACGGTCTTTAATCGTCCACGCGAGGCGTTACAGTAAACCAGGACTTCTGGCTTCCATTGTCGAATTGTGCGCAACAGATCCAAAAGCGTTCTGGGATCACGCGTACTCATCGGATAGCAATAATATCCGTGTACCAGGTTGATCGGTCCTATTATGCTATCCATAGGGGCAACTTTCGCTCCGTTTGGAAATACGGTCAAAACTTTGCGTTGCGCGTAGGGAAAGGCTCGGGCCACCAAGCGCAGTGCAGGTAAGGCTACGACTGTGTCTCCAATGCATCCCAATCGATAAATCAAAACTTTTTTTACTGAGTTTGCTTTCAGTGAATTCTGATAAGATATAATGCGCATAAATTAATTCATTTTATTGTGCTTATAATTTTTTGTTTTATTCAAGTTATACAATTTGATTGCATAATATCTCTAATTAATAACGGATTAAATAATGATCGTATTCATCATGCAGCTTCATTTTCTGGCTATAGTAAGGAAGTTTTGACTAAAAATCGCGTCTTGGCTCGTATCGCCGGTTTCAATGGAAATATATGCCCGCATAAAAAATCTGATGCAGTGCCATAAAATCAATCGAATTCCACTTTTAATTCCGTGAGGTACAGGCCTATCCTCATGGCAGTTAACTTCATAGAAACCGGATGAAAGTAACAACTGTGTAATGGATGTGCGGGTAAAGGCCTGTTCATGGGTGTAGTCGCCAAACAGGATACGGTTTCCAAATGGCGACTCTCCATTGGGCGCGTGGATGATCCAGCGGCCACCGGGCTTGAGCGCCCGAAAGACTTCGTCGACTAACTCAATGAG
>DLFY01000310.1:1970-4671 GCA_002482415.1 Phycisphaerales bacterium UBA7708 | reverse complement strand
TCTGCTTCTGTGATTAGGGTTTTCATCGCATCGCCATAAACAACTCCATCAATTCCCAAGTGCTTTGCTGTCGCAACCTGGGCGGGAGAGCCATCTATCCCACGAATATTTTTGTACCCCATCTGTCGAGCCACATGTATAAGCGCCCCGTGCCCGCAACCAATATCCAGAATCTGTGAATTAAATTCTGTTGGAAAATAGCGGTAGATCAATTGCGTCAAGAATGGATAAGTTAAATATGTTTTTTTATTCAATTTGAGATAATAATGATTATCATATGATTTATTATAAGAAGCATAAATTCTTGTTCTGTATGTTTTCATAAATTATATTTAATTTGAAACTTGCTTAATTTCGAAAAATTTGTAAAAAGTGTAATAAATTATAGATATTAATAAAGTATCTCTTAATCCAGACCCTATCATTGAGTTCAAATCATCTTCAAAATATAGTAATGAATAACTTAGTTTAATTATAATAAATTTTTTTATAAATTCTGGGATTTTTTTTGGTATAAAGAATATTAGCAATATGTAAATTAGCATAATTAATATTGGGTATAACAATATGCCAAAATATTTTAAATCATTTAATCCTGCCGTGAAAATAGTGTTTGGTCCGTCAAATATGTTTATGTTAAGACTTGGATGTGTAAATTCTTCGGTAGAACTAGTTAACTTATATGTTTTCAAAGGGTTTACAGCGGATGGCATGGATATAGCGATTGCGTGAAGCAGTTCGCCAAAAAGAGGTGTATTGTTGTCTTGGTGGGCTGCAAGCAATGCTGCAAGGTAAGATAATATAAACGGTCTTGTAGAAATATTATCAATTAGTTCTTCTTGAATTTTAGCATGGGTGTATGCTCCTGTAAGTAAACTATGCGTATCTTGCGCGATTGTGGCAATAGATTGATTTTCCTGGTAGTCATATTGTGCTATTGCTATTCTCATTGCATAAAATGTTTGAAAACACCAAGAGTTAAATATTGCAACTATTAAAATTGATATGACTATATATAGATGCTTTAAATGGAATTTTTGCATACTATTTAAAATCTTATGTCCTTGTATTAATATTAAAAGAATGAATGTGTACATCAATACTCTTCTTCCCATTGGAATTAATGCAAAAATAAATATAATGCTTGTTGTTATTAAAATGAATTTATATTTTCTATAATTCTTTGGAAGTTTAGTCGTGTGAATAATGGAGAGGATTGTCAAAGGCGGCAACGCTGCGTAGCAGAGGGCGCCAAGAGGCGATATTCTGTCATCTATGGTTTTTGAGGTGCCCATATAGCCCAGATCACCACTAAATAATGCATATATTGTTATTATGCAGGATAATACAATGCAACAAATTGATTGAACGTCGATGCAGGATTCTATGTTTGTATAGTAGTTTTTAAAATTATTTATTTTTCCTATGAAATTTATTATGCATGTGCATAATAATATTATGATCATGCAGTGTGATATATCTTCTTGTGAGTATTGAAGTCCAAAGTCATTTTCTGTAAATTTAACATGGCCATATATAATAATGTTGATTACAGCATGTGCGAATGAGCTTGCGACATATCCTATTATTATTCCGATTTCGAAAATTATTTCTATTCGTAAAATATATTTTTGTTTAACAATTTGTACAACAATATATATTCCTATGGCGCATATTATTGCCAGTGATAATAAAAATATATTTTCTGAAAATGGAAAATATAGCAATAGCATAGATATTAGAGTGTATGTAACAAATCTAAAATCAATCATAATTCAATTTTTAGGCTCGTTGCTTTGCACAATATTTGACAAATGTCATTTATGTAATCAATTATTGCTTATTGTTATATGCAATTTTGCATTTTATTCAATTTAATATTCTAGCGATGTTTCAGTTATTATGATTCCGTTTTGCGGCCATTTTGAAGTTAAAGTCATGCTTTTGTTTGAGCTTCTTTGATTAAGCCAATAGAGGTAATTCTGCTGGTTGTTCGCCATGCGCACAATGTCATAACTATATCTAGAGCGAGTACAGTTGTGCAGGCAAATTCCAATTTACCTGTCCATTTCATCAGGGAAGTTGCCAAAAAAACTACAAGTATTGAACAAATTGCAAAGGTAAAACTGAATTTTAGATGTTGATTTGTGGCCTTCGCAACTACAAATACTCCATACCAGATTGCATTTGCACATGCTGAAAGAAGCAGGAACCCGAAGAGAAGCGGTTCCATTTCGACATTGCCCTGGGTCCACAAATCTAGGAGAGGATTTCCTAGGAGCAGCAATAAGAGCGAACCAGATAGGCCAAGACAAAAACTGACCTTAAGGCTTTGCAGAAACAGGGCTCGCAGCAAAGCGCGATCCCCTGTCCCATACGCACCGGCTATTTCAGGCTCTGTCGCATGGCTGATGGAATGGCCCAATTGCACTACCAAGCGGGTAAGGGTTCTTAAAGTTGAAAAAGTTACTACTGCCGCAGGGCCAAGGACTGTTCCGACGGCGACAACCATGCCTTGGATGTTGAGTCCTTGAGCCAATGGGATAGAGATATTTGCCAGTGCTGGTCGCAAAAGCCGCTTTATTTCAGATAATTTTGCATGTGAAACGCTGTATTTCAGCCAAGTGTTTCTTCTGAGAGCTAAGAGCGCAAAAGCGCTGGTCGCGAAAATTCGGACGGCAAACAAAGCCGCCGCCGCCGG
>DLFY01000310.1:0-1925 GCA_002482415.1 Phycisphaerales bacterium UBA7708 | reverse complement strand
CGGAGCGCATAGTCGCCGCCGGCGCGAAACGCTGCGTGGTTGATGCCATCTGGTAATTGGGCCAAGACTTCTGCGATCAGGAACCAAAGGGTCCAGCGGACTTCAGTCGCGCCCATTCCCGTGGAGTACATCCATTTTTCGATGTGAGGCGCAAAAAGTACTGAGGTGCTCAATAATAGCATGCATGACATGGTCGTAAAAACCAATGCTATGAGACTTTGGAAGACGACCGCCGCGGAATGATATTCCCCGCGGGCCACTTTTGCGGTCATATCGTTGGCCGCTGACTGGGAAAAACCTAGGTCTGTCATGGATAGATGTGCGGGGATGGCGAAAAGTACCAGCCATTGTCCATACAACTCCACGCCCCACGAGTGTAAAAGAATTGGTATTCCCGCCAACTGAATTACGACAGTAACTCCTTGATTACAAATGTTGGCGGCAAAACCATTGGCAACACGATTTTTGACGCCGCTATTTGACATGGCGTTATGCATGTATGGATGATGGAGAATTGATCATGTAGTGTTTCAAACTAAGTGATCATGCTTATTGTTTTTATTGTATATATAAATGATGAGGAGCATGAATTATGATATTTATATATTCATTTTTCGAATCCATCTTAAGGGTAGATCAAAGAATTACAAATTTGATTTTTATGATGGTTATGTCTGCTGGATTGAGTCCTGCAGAATTGGAACACCACACAGTAGCGCGCATATCATTCAGTCCACTCATGGTTTCGAGGATGATCTCAGTAAGCATTGTCATTCACAAAGCCGTGCCGAAGCGTCATCCAGAGGATCCGTACATCTAGGGATAGGGACCAGTTCTCGATGTAGAAGATGTCATGCTTCACTCTTTTTTCCATTTTTTCGATCGTGTTCGTCTCGCCGCGCCAGCCGTTGACTTGGGCCCAGCCGGTGATGCCTGGCTTGATCTTGAGTCGCCACATGTACCCGGGTAGGCGCGAGCGGAAGCTTTCGTCGTGGGCCACGGCGTGAGGGCGTGGTCCCACCAGGCTCATGGAGCCATTCAGCACGTTGAAAAGTTGCGGCAACTCGTCCAAGGAAAATTTTCGCAAGATTCGGCCCAATGTCGTAACTCGACAGTCGTTGCGTGTCGCCTGCCGAAACTCGTGACCGTCGTCGGTTACGCACATGGTTCGGAATTTCCATATTCTGATTTTTCTGCCTCCGAGGCCGTAGCGCCATTGACGAAAAAATACCGGCCCGGGAGAGGTGAGTTTGATGCCCAAGGCGATGGCCAGCATGATGGGGCTGGCGATGATAAGGGCCAGGGTCCCTATGATCAGATCCTCGGTGCGTTTGAGGATCTCCTTGCGGGACGACATGGGTGTCGCGGAGAGAGCGATGACAGGAGTGTCGCCGACCTGGAAGGCATTCAGGTTCATGAGCTGAAAGGTGAAAATGTCCGGAATGATGTACAGGTTGGCCGGACTGCTCAGGAATTGGTCCAGAATCTGGCGCGTGCGTTTCTCGGCATTCAGGGGGAGGGTCAAAAAGACCATGGGAACTTGTTTTCCGTTCACGAAGGGCATGGCTTGGTCGCAGTCGCCCAGCACCGGGACGCCTTTGCATTTTCCACCGATCTTGACGGGGTCATCGTCATAGGCAGCGACGGGAACGATGCCCAACTCCGGATAGTCACGCACGGTCTGAATCCATTGTCGGGCCAGACTTCCTGCACNNAGAACAGCTTGGCGCTGGTTTCTGCCCTGGCGGCGGTAGAGGGCGAGCAGATTGCGGATGGACCCGCGCGCTGCGACGAGCAGGCCCGCTCCCAAGGCGGCCCACATGCCTATCTGCAGTCGTGAAAAGGTTGATGTGTGTTTGGTTGCCCAGGATATGACGATCAGGCAAAGAAACGTGAGAATCCAGGCACCGAGGACACGTCGCGCC
>DLFY01000255.1:1597-3183 GCA_002482415.1 Phycisphaerales bacterium UBA7708 | reverse complement strand
GAAACCTATGAAATTATGACGCCGGAGATGATTGGACTCGAAGGATCCAGAATGGTCCTCGGCAGACACTCCGGCAGGCATGGTTTTGCCGACCGGTGTAAACAATTGGGCTTTAACCTGACCAAAGAAGAACTGGACACGGCATATCAGAAATTCGTCGAGATTGCCGACAAGAAAAAAGAGATATTCGATGAGGATATCGCCGCGATTATCAGCGATGAATCCCGCGGGATAGAACAGACTTATCAATTAGAATATCTACACGTGGCCAGCGGCACAGGAACCCTGCCGACTGCAAGCGTCAAAATCAAGACCAGGGAGGGCGTAAAACTGGCAGTTGCATTGGGCGACGGGCCGGTGGATGCGGCATACGAAGCCATTCGTCAGGCGACAGGGCAATCCCCGAAGCTGGAAAATTATTCGATTCGGGCCATTACCGAAGGCAAAGAGGCACTCGGCGAGGCCAATGTTCGCATTGCCAACGGCAAAGGCCGGGTATTCATCGGACGCGGTGTTTCGACGGATATTATCGAAGCCAGCGCCAAGGCATACGTCGATGCACTGAATCGGATGGCGGCAGCGGATACAATCAAACAGAATGAAACGAAAGTACAATTATAGTAGTTCGGAGTTCTTAGTTCGTAGTTTATAGCAATAAAAACCTGCCTAAGAACGATGAGCAATCAAGTGAGATCTTCAGGAGTTTTTTATGGGAATGACAATAACGGAAAAGATTTTTGCCCGGGCGGGCGGAAAAAACGCAGTTCGGCCCGGCGATCTGGTAAACGCTAAAATCGACATGGTCATGTGTCACGATGTGACGACACCGCCGGCGATTTCGATGCTCAAAGAGCATGATATCGACCGCGTTTTCNNCCGTGACGCCGGATCACTTCCAGCCGCCCAAGGACATTAAAAGCGCTGAGCTGCATAAACGGCTGGACGCCTGGGCCAAAGACAAAGGCATCAAGTATTATTATCCGCTGGGCAAGGCCGGCGTCTGTCATGCCCTGCTGCCGGAACAGGGGCATATTCGTCCGGGTGAAGTCATTGTCGGCGGCGATTCGCACACTTGTACTTACGGTGCATTTGCAGCGTTCTCAACGGGTATCGGCTCAACCGACCTGGCGGCATCGATTGCCACAGGGCAGCTCTGGTTCAAAGTCCCGGCATCCATGAAATTCACACTGACCGGCAAGCTCCGCACGGGTGTTTACAGCAAAGACATTATCCTGGAAGTCATTCGCCGTATCGGCACCGACGGCGCCCTGTACCGGGCGATGGAATTTGTCGGGCCGACGATTAAGACCCTGAGCATGGAAGCCCGGATGACCATCACAAATATGGCCATCGAGGCCGGCGGTAAAAACGGTATCATCGGCTTCGATGAGATTACCAAAGAATACCTCGACGGCCGGCTCAAGGGCAAACAGGAGTACACCGTCTATGAATCGGACGCGGATGCCTCGTACATGCATACCGATACGGTGGATTGCTCGACGCTGGAGCCGCTGGTGGCATTCCCGCATCTGCCCAGCAACGGCAAAGTCATCGGCGAATGTGCGGGTCTGGCGATGGATCAGTGC
>DLFY01000255.1:0-1549 GCA_002482415.1 Phycisphaerales bacterium UBA7708 | reverse complement strand
GATTCTGAAAGGCCGGCAGGTGAAGATTCGCACGATTGTCGTGCCGGCGACGCCGGAAATCTGGAAGCAGGCGATGAACGAAGGCTTGTTCGATATTTTCTATGAAGCCGGCTGTGTCATCAGCGCACCAACTTGCGGGGCCTGTCTGGGCGGATTTATGGGTATCCTGGCGGCGGGCGAAAAGTGCATCAGCACCACCAACCGCAACTTTGTCGGCCGGATGGGCAGTCCCAAGAGCGAAGTGTACCTGGCCAGCCCGGCGACCGCCGCAGCCAGTGCCGTGGAAGGCAAGTTAGCGGATCCGAGAAAGTACCTGTAAAAATAAAATCAAATATCAAAAATGAAAATGCAAAATGACAAGGAAAATTTCAAAAAGATTACGAGGCCATTTGCTGTTTTGCATTGAACTTGAAGAAATCAAAACAATTTTAATCTTTGATTTGTCATTTTGATATTTACATTTTGATTTTAAATTTTTAGGAGATAACGATGGCAAAAGCACATGTATATAAACGCGATCACGTGAATACGGACGAAATCATTCCGGCGCGGTATCTGAATACCGACGATGCGGCCGAACTGGCCAAACACTGCATGGAGGACCTTGACACGGAGTTTGTCAAGAAATGCAAGCCCGGCGATGTGATTGTCTGCGGCGACGACTTCGGCTGCGGCTCCAGCCGTGAACACGCCGTCTGGTCGATTCAGGGCGCCAAAGTCGGCGCGGTGATCGCCCATTCGTTCGCCCGCATTTTTTATCGCAACTGCATCGATTGCGGTTTTTACCCGATTGAACTGCCGGATGCAGTCAATAAAATCAAGGATGGCGATGAACTGGAGATTGACTACGAAAAAGGTCTCATCAACAACAAGACCCAGAAAAAGTCAATCCAGTTCAATCCCCTGCCGGATTTTGCATTGGCAATCATCAAAGACGGCGGACTGCTGGAACATATAAAAAAGCAAAAATGATAACAAAGAAATTCTTATTCTTTGTCTATGTAACAACCGTAGTTGCCTGGTGGTTAGTGGCATTGGGTATTCCTCCGTTTTTAAAAGGAACTATGGCATGGTGGGAAATTATGAATTTGTTCACGGAAGCAGCCTTGGGTGTATTTTTGCTTTTTGCTTCAATAAAATTAACACTTAAAATAATTACAGAAGTTAAAGATATGGAAAGGAAAAAGTAAAAGGGAAAAGGGGAAAATGACAGGTGAAAAGGAAAAATTTGTAAAAGACTTCAAAAGACGGCTATATTCTTTCGCATTGAAGCTTATTGAATTTATCGACAACTTAAAGGTCGATATGGTTTCAAAGCGTATTAGTGATCAGCTTCTCAGAAGTGGAACCAGCATCCTGTCCAACTATGTTGAAGGTCAATCAGCCAGCAGCAAAAAGGAGTTTGCTAATTTTCTGACGATTTCCCTGAAATCTGCAAACGAAAGCAAAATGTGGATAGCCCTTTTGCGTGATAGTAAACGGACTACAAAGGACAAAACAGACTGGTTTTTAAATGAATTAGATGAGTTTTCAAAGATACTGGCCTCCA
>DLFY01000280.1:21007-21230 GCA_002482415.1 Phycisphaerales bacterium UBA7708 | reverse complement strand
CCGGGGATTGACGGATGTGGGTATTGTGGGGCCGGGGCTTGCCTATCTTTATCACGGGCCGTCCTGGATCGAAGCCCTCGATAATGACGGCAAAGCGGCGCTGGCAGGCTGGTCCACTCATGCCTGGGATGAAGGCTGGGGCAATACGGATGCCTTGCCGAGTTTTCTCGATATGCGATGGCGGGATACCTTTGGTGCGGCGGTGGCTGATGCAGACCCTGAT
>DLFY01000280.1:0-21000 GCA_002482415.1 Phycisphaerales bacterium UBA7708 | reverse complement strand
CAGGAGTCAGACTGTATAATGGCGTGGACTATGGGAACGGCTACACCGAGACTGCCCAGTTTGCTCAGCGGTGTTATGAGAATTCGCTGACCTTGCTCAACAACGGAGCGAATGTACTGTGTTACTGGGAGGCGGCCAATCAGAGCTGGCAAACGCCGCCCATGTCCGGCTTTTTGAGAACGGATTCGACTCTTCGGCCGGTCTATTATGCGATGCAGACACTTGCTCCCTATATCCCCAACGGCGCCATGGTGCTGCGAAAGACATGGAATGACCCGGTTGTCACTGCGGCGGGTTTTATTGGCGACCACCGGCTGGTGCTGGCCTTTGCCAACAGCACGGCTAATGCCGCAACACGCATGGTGAAGATAAAAGGCATTGCCAGTTTTATGGCAACTGCCGTGGCGGGATATGAGTCGGGTGCCGTTGTCGATAAGTCTTCGAGCGTCCACTTCGATTATGATTCGTCAATCCTGGAGATTACCCTGTCTCCTGAAAGCACGCTGACTATCACGGCGGTCATCAATGCATGCGATGCACTGCTGACAGGTGATCTGACCGGAGATTGCCGGGTTGGAATGGATGATTTCGAACAGGTGGCTTCCGGTTGGCTGACGGATCATCATGTCAGCAGCCCGTCTCTGGTTGTAGACGATTTTGAATCCTACAATAATACCTCCGCCCTGACCGATGACTGGACGTCTTCTCCCAACGTGACGCTGTCAGTGGATACATCCGTCGTGCACAGCGGAGCACAAGCCATGAAATATCAATATCATAACGGCAATTCACCGTATTATGCCAAGGCTTCGTTCGGGGTGGGTGATTCCGACGGCGAGGATTGGACCGGCAGGGATACATTGACGCTGTGGTTCAGGTGTACCGTAAAAAAGGAACCCATGCAGGTCAACGTTGTAAACCGTTATGGCACCACGGTCCTGACGGCCCCGTTTGGNNCGGTGGGATATCGACCTGAGCCCGATTGCTCCGGAAGAAATCACGCGTATTGGCCGGCTGGATATCTTTTTTACATCGCAATGGTATGGGGCCGGAACGGTGTACTTTGATGATATCAGCGTGTCCGGCGGCGGCCTTGTCTGTTCTGCTGTGCCGGCCGGCGATGTGAATGGCGATTGCAGGGTGAATCTGCAGGATATTCTGGAACTGAGTGAAAATTGGATGGTAAGCACGTTAATTGAGTAAATCGAACCATGAAAACACAGTTGTATATGAAAATACATTANNTTATTTCAGGAGGTGTAAAGATGAGAACGTGTGTGATTCTAATGGCCGTATTGACTTGTATCTGCATGGCGGGCACCACTTTTGAGACGGTGGTGGATGATTTTGAAGGCTATGCCGACAGCGCAGCGCTGCGCGCGGTATGGGTGCCGAATGCCAATTCCAATATCACCAGTGAAACGCTGGAAAATGTATTGAATGGGCAGTCGATGCTGATTCAGAACAATCAAAATTCACCGTACTTTGCTCAGACGAAGCTTACCCTGGAGGGTGCCGTCCATAATGTTCATGGCGTCAATCTGACCTATCCGGGTTATTATGCCATTAAAATGACGTTTGCCGTTCCGGTTAATAACAGCACGCAGCCGTGGGGCAATCTCGGCGGCTCCGGCGGCGACGTCTTTCTGACTTTTTATGATTGCTGGGGACAGAAAGTCATGGGTGCCAGTTATCCCGGTGATGTAACCCCAAGCGGTACCGGCTGGCCCAATGGCATCGTCTGGGAGATTCCTTTTGCTGCCAATATGGTGGCCGGAATGAACCTGGATAACGTGGAACAGATTACCGTTGGTGTCAACAGCACCTACTATGGTACAGGTGCTCTTTTTGTGGATGATATTGTACTGATTGGGCAGATTCCGGAACCGGCCACGATGCTGCTGCTGGGTTTCGGTGCGATCGGCATGCTTCGTCGCAGATAATGGACTATTAATACTGAATATGCGGACGGGAGGTGTCGAAATTGTTTTCGACACCTCCTATCCCCCGGCCGGATACAGTAATATGCTTTTTCGAAAGGAACAGATCTATGTGTAAGCAAAGGAATAGCGCGTTTACGCTCATTGAACTGCTTGTTGTCATAGCGATTATCGCCTTATTACTGTCCATTGTGGTACCTGCTTTGAGCCGGGCCAAGCATATTGCGCGAAGAACGATGTGTGCTGCACGCATCAAGGACGCGACGACCGCCTTGATGGTTTACGGGACGGAAACCGGCGGCGGCAAATTGCCGCTGGGAGCGATGGGGAATAATTTCAAGGCATACGAAAAGGGAAAGGGCTGGAGCCAGCTTGACTATATGCATGAAACGTCGTTTATCCCGCTGTCGCAATACCTCAAGGATACCCGGACGATGATGTGCAACAGTATTCCCATGCACATCCAGGAGGATTCCGAGTGGACGGGCGAACCGTTTATCCCGAGCTGGAACCGTACCAATAACTGGCCGGCGTATTGGATTGGGTATAATTATTTCGGCGGGCATTTTGGGGAAGCCTGGCCTGATCCGGGTACGGCTGCGCTGAAATGGAAAAGTCCCTACCGTTTAACCGATCCGGGTTATCTGCCGCTGCTGGCCTGCAAAGTCAGCCAGAGTGAAACCCAGTACAAGACCTTTATTTCCCATTCCAGTCAGGGTCCTCTCTATGGAGAAATAAGAGATAATCCGCAGGAAATTGCGCCAAACGGCTCAGGCAATTTGGGAAAGATGGATGGTTCCGTCTCATCGAAACCAGTGCGGGATATGGACAAGCACTTTTCAAAAAATGTCTTTGGTGTTTATGCCGATCCCATTGTGTTTTCCTACTGGTGATTGGATTCTTTATCGCCGGATTGGATGGTTATCTGGTTTGAGTTGATTCAGAGTCTTTTGAGCCACTGGGCGGCAAAGAAATTCATGTCCTGCAGGCTGACGATGCCGTCGCCGCCGATGGGGGCCATATCCGCCAGGGTGTTGGCGGTCAGCCAGACATCGGCCAGTGTCAGCAAATCCAACAGGCCCACCTCATTATCCCGGTCGAAGTCCGACCGCAGATGATCTCCCAGCCAGACCGGCCCGACGCCGGTGTCGGTCTGCATGATGGGACTGATGGCATCGCCGTCATAGGTGATTTTCTCAATAGCCACTGAACGAGACCCGGAATAGGGGCCGCTGTCCAGTCGCTCATTCCAGCGGTGATATACGATAATCCACTCATCAAGGGCGCCATTGTACATAAAGGAATGATGCCCCGGCCCCTTGAACCAGCCCTGGCTGGACAGAATTTTGCCGCGATAAGTCCACGGGCCGACAGGCGTGTTCGATGTGCAGTAATGCACTGAATAGGTGTCGTTATTCCAGCTTCCATTACTGTAGGACAGGTAATAGACTCCCTTGCGATAGTGCATAAAGGCGCCTTCGGTGAAGTAGGGCGGATTGGTCACGGCGATCTCGCGGGCAAAGCTCATCATGTCGGCATTGAGTTCAAACACCCGCAGCCGCGAGCCTGCACTGCCGCCTGCGTACAAATACGAAATTCCCGAGGCCGGATCGGTAAAGACCATCGGATCGATCGCCTCAAAATTCGCGGCGTTATTGTCGGACAGCAGCGCCGAGCCTTTGTCGGTAAAGGGGCCGATGGGCGACAGCCCGGATGCTACGCCGATGTGAGAGGGTTTGGGGCCGACCGAATAGTAGAAATAGTACCGTCCGTTTTTGCGGACCATCGCCGGTGCCCAGGCATGCTTGCCGGCGGGAATCCAGGGAATCAGGTCGAAATTTAAAATGGCACTATACGACTGCCAGTTCACCAGATTCGACGAGGAATAAGCATAAAAGCGACGGTAATGTCCGCTGGTTGGATAAATCCAGGCCTTGTCATCAACCAGCAGGATATGCGGGTCTGCGGCATCCATGATGGGATTGTTGTCCTTGGTGGGCTTGGGCATCATCAGAAACTGGCTGACCGGCAGCGCCGTGTCGGAAATTCGGACTTCGTCGATAAATCCATAGGCACGGTCTGTGCGGGTGCCATTGTACATGCCCCTTCCGACCGACCAGGCCCCGGTGTGCCAGTCGCTGCCGCTGGCGGTTCCCCTGGTCAATGCGCGATTGGGGCTGCCGCTGAGGGTTATATCCGTTTGAGCCACCAGAAACGGATCGGTTCCCGCACTGATATCAGCAAGATAAAGCTTCAGTAACGATCCGTCGTTGACGGCGGCCATGTAATACCAGCGTCCTGTTTTTCCATCCGGGTCTGTGCTCCAATCGAAGCCTCGTATCATTCCCGCAGGCGAAGCGGCCCGATGCAGATAACCGGAGACATCCACAAACACAATCGCAACGCTTTGATCCGGACATATCTGAAAATACAACGCCGCGAGGTTGGAATCTGAACTTGTCACGCTTTTGGCGTCGCGTCCGACAATCGTCCGGTATCCGCCGTTTTCGGGCTTGAAAAAGGCTTCAATGGTGAACTGCAAAGGGGTAATGGATTCGATATCCATGCCTGCCGGATTGCTCCCGGGTCCCTGAGCTGTTGTTTTCGAGCGAGTCTGCAGGGAAGGGGCGGATCCTGTGTTTTTAATACTGTATGCATTGGCCGCAGAGGTTTGACAGACCGGGTTATATGCGGTTTCGGTCAGATACCGAAATCCTTCCTGCCCGCCGGCGGTGCCGGGGTCCAGATGGTTGCCATTACCTGAACTGTCAGGGGCGCCAAAAGGCTTCGTGATGACACCCCCGGCAGGTCCTTGTTCGAAGCGCCAGTATGCAAGGGTTGCCCCCTCGGTTCGGATGACACAAAAACCAAAAACAAAACAAGCCATCCAGGACGCATATCTATAACTTTTTCTGAACGCTGGCACCTGCGGCATAGAAATCCCGCCTAATACGGTATATTGACTATCTGATACACACAAATACAGGATTTACCCTGTCACAATACGTATTATACAAAATGGACCGTGTTAGGGCCAAATGAAATTTCTTGACAGGTTATTTCACGAATTTATACATCATAATCGCATCGATAAACTGGCCGTCTGCGGATTGCGTGGCTTTGGTGAGGCGTCCTTCTTCCTGGAAGCCTGTTTTTTCATACAGCAGCCGGGCAATCCGGTTGTCGGCCGGTACGGTCAGTGTCAGCATTTCGAGGGTCGGATGGTTCCTGGCCCAGCCAATCAGAGAGTACATCAATGCACTGCCGACACCCCGCCCGCGATAGTCCGCAAGGACGCTGACGCCCACCCGGCCCGAGTATGTCCCCGCGGCTTGCATATCGCAGGATATCTCGGCGATGCCGATGATCTTGTCGTCCAGCCATGCCGTCAGCAGCAAGCCGTTGTTGGCAGTCTGATAGCGATTCAGACGCCGCCACAGGGCTTCCATGGTAAATGACTCCGGCGACTCGTCATAAATCGCCAGCATCTCGGTGTCCTGTGCAAATACGGAGGCGAAGAACTCCATCACTTCCGCCGTATCTTCCCTTACCGCCGGGCGGACCAGGAGAACCTCGCCATTTTTCAAAACATGGGTTCGACTGTTTGCCATTGCTGTGTTCTTGATTGTGCTGTTCATAGTATTTCTTTCAGTAAATGAGAAAGGCCTTTCAGAACTGTCTTGCTCTGAAAGGCCTTTTAGTATTCGATTACTTTATTGTCCTGATATCAGAGCGGTTTTCTCCCGTATGAAATAGCCAGTACCGAAGCAAGTACGAGCGCCTTGGAGCGCAGCATAATCGCCGCGGCCATGCCGCTTTGTGCTCTGAACGAATTGGAACAATAAGCAGTATTCATAATTTTCTGTATTATGTCGGAAAAGCAAGCCCGAAGTCAAGTGAAATTCCCGAAATTCTGTTTAGAGGTCAAAATAGGCAATTCGGAGACAAGCGTCTGTTATTGCCCATTGCCCAAATGGCTTGAGTTTCGGTGGTCTTTATCGTCAAACAGGACTGTTTCAATCGCACCCAGCAGGAAAATCAGGTACCCAAATAGTTCGGTAATTTCTTCGATTACACGTTTATAATCACGATGATAATCGTCGCCCATGACCAATTCCAGAAACCGACCGTGGCCAACTAACTGAGCGATTAGTGCGATAACGATAAAACCTGCCCATAAAACTCCGAATGGGGCCGTGCGGACAAAGTAATCGACTTGCGGGCCGAGGGTTGCTCGATGACGCCAGGAATACCCGATGGCAAAGATCAGTAATCCCGCTGCGGGGATTTCCCATCTGATCACGGGGATTCGATCAAAAATGCCGTCCATTTCGCGGATTGCGGCAATGGCAGAAACAACACTGAATTGTGTAAACAGACATCGCATTGGAGGTTCCTTCCATGCTCCAATGCCGAAGATAACCGCCGCTTGTCCCATCAGGGCAAACTGAAGCCATTCAATGGGGCCATTTTCAGAGAAAAGTACGAAGTCGCCGGGTTCCACCAGGTGCGGCAGAGATGCCAAACCAGCCAGCATCCCGAGGGTATACAGGGAAAACCGTGTAAGCGTCTGTACGGCTAATCTGTGTTTATTAGGCATTTTTGGTGTTCCTTAATACAAAAGTTTGACCTATTTAATAGAAAACTAATAATATGTCAAGAGGAGAGGTCGGTTATGAAATGCCTGGATTGTTGTTATCTGTATCAGGTATGTCTTTTGATGCCGATTTTATTGGCGCCATCGATGACCAGGATTCGGACTTGGGGATTGTCCTGTATCCAGCCGTCCACGACTTGCTGAGGATGGTGTGTCGGCTGCATGTGGGCTGCGAGAATGGAGTCATCGGCCAGCTCGGAATAGACCCATAGCTTTCGCAATCGCTGGATGAGTTTGGCGAAACGATAGGGTTTGTGGCTGAACATTTTATACCGGCCCTGCACAGCCTGATATACCTGATCGAGGGGCAGGGTCAGCAGGTTCCAGAAATGGTCCATGGAGTTGGCCGGCCCAATGCCGTGCCGGCAGGCTGAGCAGAACAGGATTTCGCCGCCATCGATGACGGCCTGTTCGGTCAGTTCCAATGCACGCTGGGCGATATACAAATCCATATCATTGGGGTGTCCGCCGGGGCTGACAATCAGTCGTTGGACAGGATCGATGATGTGCAGGTTCAATTGGTCCGCCTGTGCAAAGGCTTTGGCGCAGACTTCCTGGACAGGGCCCAATGCCGCCCATTGAATCGCCCGATGCGAACTGATGGTTGTCAGTGCATAAACAGGTCTTCCCTGCACGATTTGCTCCATGGCCTCAACCTGGTCGGCGGCGAGCGGCTGATTGTGGCGGGCAGGATTTGGGTGATAGGGGTGGGCACAAAATCCGCTGGCGGCATCGAGCGTGAGGCTATGATTGCCGCGCGCGGTTTCATAATCGCAGATGCCTGGAACAAAATTCTTGACCGGGTTGGAATAGCCTGCAAAGTAATGCGGCTTGACGTCGCTGAGGACCAGAAAAATGTCTGTGTCCCGGATGGCGGCATTGCAGCGTACGGCAGTGCCGCGCCGGGTGATGCCGATGTCGATAAAGTCTGCATCCTGGCAGTCATGAACCATGATGTCGCAGATGTGAAGGCCGGCGGTCCGGCATATCCGACGAACCTGGTCACACAGGACGAGATTGCCTTGTGTTTTTGCCGGATGGGTGCCTGTGCACAGGATGAATCGGATGGAAGCGGCTTTTTGAAGCAGGGGGGCAACTGCGGCAAGGCAATCGACAACCGGCAAATCGCGTGTCGCATCCGGCAGCAGAATACAGAGCCTTTGGTTATGTATCTGGCTCTGAAAAGGGGTGGAATATGCCTCGATAGCCGCCGACAAGAGTTCCTGATTCCGCCCGGGATGAATTTGTTCCTGACAGGGAATTATCAAGCCCGCACAATTCTCCTCGGGTATCCTTAGGGGCAGGGTGGTCTGGCCATAATGAATCGCAATCTGCATCTACTATACTCCGGACACTGGTTATCAGGAATTGATATGATATAGGGTCTTTACTCCGCAGGCAATGAAATAAAGCATTTGAAGATGTTACAAAAGAGAGGGATTGGGTACAATAATACAATTTACGAAAAGGTTTTATGTGTTAGAATCATAAAAATAGGATCGATGCCATTTCCATTGGGTGCAATTATCCAATCTTATGAATCAAAGCAGCCTTGGCATCAAATGATGGTATCGCATGGAATCGCGTGACATAGAGCAATAGAACAGGGAACTAATTTAATTGTGAGGAAATCAAGATGACAAGCCTACGTTTTCAGAAAGCAGCAGCACTGGTCCTGACAGTAGCGGTCGGTCTGGCGGGAACAACCGTTTGGGGCCAATCCGCTGACAGTTCCATTCAGGAGCGTGCCAGGGCCTATCCGCTCGCGGCCAAAGTCAATCCCCTGATCGGTACCGGCGGCCACGGGCATACCTATCCCGGCGCCTGCGTGCCGTTCGGGATGGTGCAGCTCAGTCCCGATACCGGCACGGATGGCTGGGACTGGTGTTCGGGCTATCACTACAGCGACCAATCCATTATGGGATTCAGCCATACCCATCTGGACGGCACAGGCTGTGCCGACCTGGGCGACTTTCTGTTTATGCCGACGACGGGGGAGCCTAAATTTGAACCCGGTTCCAAGCGAAATCCAGACGAAGGATACCGCTCGCGGTTTTCGCATGAGCAGGAGCAGGCTTGTGCAGGCTTTTATGGTGTTTATCTGAAAGATTATGACATTGATGTGAAGTTGACCACGACCCGTCGTGTCGGTGTGCATCAGTACACTTTCCCCGTTACCAAAGAAGCCAATGTGATTATGGACCTTGGTCATTACATCGGGGGATCCAATATCCGTGAAAGCAAAGCGGAGATCGTCGGTGACCGTGAAGTCCGCGGCTATGTCCGCAAAAGCGGCTGGTCTCCGGATCGGTTCCTGTATTTTGTCGCACGGTTCTCGCAGCCTTTTGTCAAGAGCGGTATTGCAGTCAATCGCAAACTGGATGAATCCGCCAAACAGGCCGAAGGCAAAGACATTCAGTGCTATGTCCGCTTCGATACCACCCAGGAGCGCGTGGTGGTGGTCAAGGTTGCACTTTCGGCGGTAAGCTGGGACGGTGCGGCGAAGAATATGGATGCCGAGTGCCCCGGCTGGGATTTCCAGCAGGTGTGCAATGGCGCCATGGAAAGCTGGAATAAGCAGTTGTCCAAGATTACCGTGGATGGCGGCCCGACATCTAATCAGACCGTATTTTATACGGCGCTGTATCATAGCTGCCTGGCGCCCAACCTGTTTACGGATGTGGACGGCCAGTATCGCGGCATGGACAAAAAAATCCACAAGGCCGACAACTTCGAGAATTACACCGTGTTCTCCCTGTGGGATACGTTCCGCGCCGCTCACCCGCTGTTTACCCTGATCGAACAGAAACGGACCAATGATTTTATCAATTCGCTGCTGGGCAAATACGAACAGCGGGGCATTCTGCCGTTCTGGGAACTGGCTTCCGACGAAACCTGGTGCATGATTGGGTATCACTCGATTCCGGTGATTGCCGACGCGTACGCCAAGGGGCTTCGCGGCTACGATGTGAACAAGGCCTTTACCGCCATGAAGCACAGTGCCATGCAGGATCATCAGGGCCTCGATGAATATAAAACGCTCGGGTATATTTCGCTGACCGATGATTCGCAGTCGGTTTCACGCACGGCCGAATATGCCTATGACGACTGGTGCATTGCCCTGATGGCCAAAGAACTGGGTCATCCGGACGATTATGAATTGTTTACACGCCGGTCGCAGCAGTACCGAAACCTGTTTGACCGTTCGATTGGATTCATTCGCGGCAAAACCGTCGATGGCGCCTGGAAGCCGGATTTCAATCCTGATCATCTTCCTTCCGACGGAGCCGGCGAATTCACCGAAGGCAACTCATGGCATTATACCTGGTTTGCACCGCATGATGTCGAAGGTCTGATCGAGCTGATGCATGGCGACGAGGGCTTTATCAAAAGAATGGATGAATTGTTTGTCCGCCAGGGACGCGAACATGTCGATGTCAGCGGCCTGATTGGTCAGTATGCCCACGGCAACGAGCCGTGCCATAATTATGCCTACCTGTATGTCTATGCCGGTGTTCCCTGGAAGACGCAGGAAAAGGTGTCTCAAATCGTCAAGACCCTCTACACCGACAAACCGGATGGTCTTTGCGGCAATAATGACTGCGGACAGATGTCGGCGTGGTATGTCTTCAGTGCGATGGGTTTCTATCCTGTCTGTCCCGGCCAGCCGATGTATGTCTTCGGCACGCCGCTGTTCCCGTCTGCCACTGTCAACCTTGAAAACGGCAAGAGCTTTAAAGTGGTTGCAGAAAATGTCTCCGACAAGAATATCTATATTCAGTCTGCAACGCTGAACGGCAAAGCTTACACCAAGACCTGGATTCAGCATGCCGATATTATCAATGGCGGTACGCTGGTCTTCACGATGGGTGCTGAGCCGAATAAGCAGTGGGGTTCTGATAAGGCTGATCGGCCGTTTTCCATTCCCGGCAAACGGCTGACGCTGATGCCGTATCCGACCAGCTCTCAACAGGTTTTCCTCGATACTATCGCGGTTGAATTCAAATGCGATGATGACGGCGCAAAAATGGTCTATACTCTCGATGGCAGCGAGCCGGGTGCCTCTTCGACTCTTTATACAAAACCGATTGAAGTGAATAAAACCACAACCGTCAAAGTCAGGGCATTCAAGGACGGATGTTTCCCCAGCAGTGTGCTCAGCACGACGGTGACTAAAAAGAATCTGAATCCCGCTGTCGAAGTGGCTGGTCTTGAGAACGGCTTGAATTACGTTCTCTATGTCGGCAATTTCCGCCGGACGACGGATTTTGCCAAATCCGAACCCAAAGAACGCGGCCAGTGCGCCAGCTTTGACCTTGCTGTCGCCAAACGCGGCGATGGATTTGGGCTGGAATTCACGGGTTACTACAATGCCCCGGAAGATGGTTTTTATCAGTTCTGGACGCGGTCCGACGACGGCAGCCGCCTGTTCATCGGTTCNNGGTGGTTGACAGCGACGGCCCGCACAGTGCCCAGTTTGCCAGCGGCTTTGTCGCGCTGAAAAAAGGATACCACCCCATCAAGGTGCTCTATTTTGAAGGTTCGGTTGATGAGGTTCTGGAAGTCCATGTCACCCGTCCCG
Organism: Phycisphaerales bacterium UBA7708; assembly: GCA_002482415.1. GTDB lineage: Bacteria > Planctomycetota > Phycisphaerae > Sedimentisphaerales > Anaerohalosphaeraceae > Anaeroglomus. The sequence continues at coordinate 9,821 of DLFY01000280.1, read as the reverse complement.
GCGGTCAGCGGGAACAAATTGACAGCAAGGCCCTGTTTCGTCAGAAATAACTGATCGATTGATTCATATCATCCTGCGGGACGAGTGTTTATAAGCTCCGTTCCGCAGGATTTTTTTTTAACCTCAACAGATGTATGCATAGGCAGTCAATTTCATTTGTCCTCATTGCCTTACGCCCGATAATAATGCTCTTGATGCGGCGGTCATGATTTGGCAGGGTATCTATTGTTCCATTTCACGTGATTCAAGCTAAGGATGTAAAGCGATATGTCCGATGTCTGTGATAGATATGAGTATCTGTATTTATCGTGTACTCTTGAAACAGGATATGAAATACCCAGCGGGTATGATTATTCCGCGGCGGCTACAGGCCGTTTTCCTGCCGCGCGTATTCACAGGGTAACGTTGCCCTGCATCGCCGCGGTGATAAAGACAGTGCTCGAAGCTGGCGGCTGAGAGCTTATAAGCCGCGACGAACCGGGACATTTTAAGCAGGATCAGTATAAACCCAAAACAGGAGGTCAGAAATGAATAGCAGCAAAAAGAAGATCGTCTTGTTACTGTTGTCGTTGATAATAACATCTTCAGTATACGCTCAGGTCCAATCGCTGGCGGAGCCCGCTGAAGCAAGCAAGTCTCTGGGGGTTCAGTTGATCGATCAGGTCATGGCGTTTCGCCAGCAGGCCAGAATCCAGCCCGAAGAGGCTTTTACGGCTTATGCAGGTAAAAATGCCCAGAAGCTGTTCGGTCCACTGGGGCGGACGCTTTGTCCCAGTACAGACCCGTCGAAGGGGTGGGCTTATTTCTTTGAGACCTCTGTGTTTTCCATGAGTTTTATTACTTCCAGTACGGCACTGGCGGTCTTTTATCATCCCTGGAGCGATGTGGCCCTCATCACCGAGTGGACTCGAAGCAAGACTGGAAACAGCATTACCGACGCGGAACTGCTGATGGGGGACACCCTGAGAAACCAGGGAAATCCGCCGTATGACATCGAACCGCACTGGCTGCGAAGTCCGGTTCCGCCTTATCTGGCGGCGTCCTTGTCTTCTGCACAGACGATTCGAGATTTCCGCCGCATTTTTTCTTCCGAGAGCGGCAATTTCAAGAAAGGATGGCGGTCGGTGATGACCAATCCCAAGCTGATTAAGTCCAACTATATTGGCCTGGGGTATATGTTCGAACACAACCTGGCTGGACTGTTTCAATTTGAGAATGATTCAAATCTTGCCGCCGCACGGCAGCAATCCAATGATATTTTGGCCAAACTTCAGCTTGGTCTTGCTGATGAAGTCCTTGCCATTGCCCCGGAAACCCGGCCCGAAAGCCGGGAAGTGATTAAGCCGTATGCCGCCCAGTTGGGACAGGCCAGGGCTATCACCTGCATTGTCAAGCGGGATGACCAGAAAAAAGAACATCTGTTTGTCATCTACAGTATACCCGGCAAGCCGGAATATCTGATGAGTTTCTGGTTCAAAGCGGATGATGCATCCTCTTTACAGTACACCATCCGACGTATTGATCTGGTTGATCAGAACAATACTTATGTTAACTTTGATGCGATTACCAATGTCCTGAAAAACGCCCAATAACGGAGGTTGTATGAAAAAATCTCATAAATATGCCCATTATATCGAAGCAATAATAAATCGGACATCAGGATTGTACATGGCGATATTTCTATTGGCCGGGCTTATCCTGAGTGGTGCCGTCGTGTCAGACAATAATGGCCCCTGGACGCCGGAGCAATCCAAAACGGCCGACCATTCACCGGGTACACCGCCGTCCCCGCAGGGGTGGTATCCGCCTGTCCAAACCAGCAAACCAGCGGACTCGGGCACCACGAATACTCAGCCTTCGACTCCTGCCCCGGCCCCGAAACCCGCTCCAACCCCTACACATTATGATAACAACGGGCCCTGGACGCCGGAACAGTCCAAGACGGCAGACCATACTCCGGGAACTCCAAAGTCTCCTCGCGGCTGGTATCCGCCGGTGGATGGCTCTCCGGACAAACCGACAAATTTAGGTGATGATTTATCCAATTTGGCTGAGAAAATTGCGACCTCCAAACTGGCCAATCCGCTGATTCAGGGCGGCAAAGCCATCGGAAGAACTTATGAGGCCGCAGATCGCGGCGATATGACCGGCACTGCGATCGAGGCGACTGACGGAATAGGACGTTTATCCGCCATCGGTCTTGGAGCAACCGAAGGAGCGGCAGTGGGTTCGGCTTTTGGTCCGCTGGGCACGGCTATCGGTGGTATTATCGGCGGCTTTATCGGAAATGCCGGATGGGAATACACAGGCGGGGCCATCAACGAAAGCTCACGGCAGATGCATGACCAGGCCCGCCAGCAGGCCGATCAGGTGCGGCAGGGTCTTGCACCGACCCGCCCGGCTGGTGGCGGCGGCTGTACCTGTCGTTAATTCCTGCATTGGCTTGTGAAAAGCCGGGCAGGCAGGGAAAGACACTTGATTTAAGACTTTTTATCCAGTAGGATGCATCAGGTTGGCATTCTTTTCAAAGTGAATCGCGGTAAAGCGGTTACCGCACTTTGATGCAAAGCGATGTTTAAGGAGAACCAAAAAATGCAAGGAAAAAGAGTGATGGCAAAGAGTGTGGCTGCGGTTATGGTACTGTGCCTGTGTATTTCAGCGACCCAGGCCAGCAGTTATGATGGAATGACGAGCTTGTCCAATCCCTGGAATCCCGCGATTATGGGAGCCGAAAAGGCGCTGGATCGCTCCATTACCGTGACAACAACGACACCGCATGCCGGAGCGTTTGACGGCTTTTCATCGTGGAGCGCATTTGCCGATTATGATTCCGGTAAAACCAACGACAAACGCCAGGGCGGTTTTGATAACTATTTCAACTCTTACACGGTTGGCGCCGATGCCCTGTACAATAACTCGACCCTGTGGGGCTTTTTGGGCAATTTCAATGATGCAAAAGGCCACAGCAGCGGCGGGGCGCGCGATGCCATCGAAACCTGGGCTTATACCCTGTATATGAGCCAGCCGGTTAATGACTGGATGTTCTGGGGTTCCTCGTTTTCCTATTCGACCGCTGGGAACAAAGTCAACTCCGCCGGCGAGATTGATTCCGACAGCTATGTGCTGGCGCCGTATGTGACCGTCATGACCCAGATGGACAAGCTGACCCTGTCTCTGTCGCCTTCATATCTGCTGGGCTACCAGGATGTGGATTATCCCGGCGTTGGCGGGGGTGATTCCGCTCTGATGGGCAAGATGCTTCTGATGGGCCGGGCCACCTACGCTGTGACCGAGAAGTTCAGTGTTTCGGCGAATTTGAATTACAACCAGGTGCTGCATAATCATGCCCTGGATACCGAATTCGACAATGACCACCGCTGGTTCACAACCGGCGTCAAACTGGGCTATAAGTTCACCAGCAGCCTGAGCGGCAGCCTGGGCTACAGCACAGAATTTGACAGCAACTTTGACAGCGATATCTGGACTGTCGGTCTCTGCTATGCATTCTAAACCGGTTTTTTGAATACGATATGCCTGGCATTCCTTCGGGACTGTCAGGCATTTTTTTTGATGCGATGAAAAGCCTCTTCACAAAACAATACGCCTGGTCATGCCTGGTTTTGTTCATACTGGGCGGCACGTTTTTGTCCGGATGCAAAAGCACGGATATTGTGGTTCCGTTGAAGGTTCAGCCTCGCACCGGGCTACGTGTGGCGTTCGACAGTTTTATCAATGTCCATTACGATAAAAACCGTACTCTCGGCGGCTGGCCGACGACATGTGATGCGGTGGAAACGACTTTGAAGCTGTGGTATGAGCAGGTGCAGGTTCGGCAGCATATTGTTGACGGGACGCCGTCTGATCTGGCCGACTTTTTCAGTCAGCTTCCAGGCCCGGAGCAATGCGATATCTCGGTGGTTTACCTGGGGTCGATTCAAGATGTCGATGGCAACTGGGAGTTTGTCAACGGTACAACTGCGAAATTAACCGATGTGCTGGCTTCGGCACATCTGCCGCAACACCCCTGCCGAATTGTGATTCTGGACACCTGTCATGCGGCGACAGTGGGCGGCGATGAAAACTGGACAAGGCATTTCGCTGCGGTGACATTGCTTGCTTCCGGCAGGATGGAAAAGACCTATCAGTTTGAACCTTCCGCCCTGGCTCCAATTGATGTGGAAAAACACTATCCGAAAGCCTGGGATTGGGCCCAGACCTATCTGCGGCCGGACTGGAAAAAGCAGATTAGTTATCTTGGTTTGATGTGGATGGAAACGGCGGCCAACACCCCGGAGCCTCCTGCGGATACGACGGGCTGGAGGTGTTTTTTTGAACAATGCCGCAGCCGTGGTGCGACCTTCCGACAGATGATCGGGCGTCGCTGGGGGTCGCAAATACAGACCTTAACTGGATCGCCGGAATCCCCCTGCCTCCCCAATTCGGGATTGCACTAAAAAAGCCCTGCAAGTCTTTTACTTGCAGGGCTTTATATTCACGTCCCCGACAGGAGTCGAACCTGTAACCTTTGGCTTCGGAGGCCAACGCGCTATCCATTGCGCTACGGGGACTGCACAGACGGGATATTATCTCTGATATCCCGGATTTGTCCAGTTTTTTTTGCCGTTGTCGAGCTTTACTTGAGCAATCCCGGCAGCCAGGTGATGACCTGGGGGAAGACCAGCAGCAGAATGATGCAAAGGATATAGGCCGGGACGAAGAGGCTGACTCCTTTAAAGACATCGTTCATCGGAATCTCTTTGGCTGACCCGGCCACCACAAAGGTTGTTGCTCCCACCGGTGGGGTAATTGCCCCCAAAGTCGTGATCACGGTAATCGTTACGCCAAACCATAGCGGGTCATAGCCCAGTTTATCCACCACGAGGGGATAAAAGATTGGCAGGGTCACCAAGAGCATCGCGAGGGCGTCCATAATTGTTCCACCCAGGATATAAAGGGCAAAGATGATAAACAGAATCATCACCTTGGGTATCGGTAAGCCTCCGATGCCGGAAGCCAGTGCGTGAGGGATGCCGGTCCTGGTGAGGAATTTGCCGAAAATCATCGCGCCTGCGACGATGGTGATGACCATACAGGAGGCCTTGAGCGTGTCGCGGATGGCGTTAAGAAAGTTCTTCCATGACAGTTTCCGCTGGAGCAAGCCGACGACGATGGCCAGAAAAGCCCCCGCGGCGCCGGCCTCGGCAGCGGTAAAATAGCCGAAAAACAGGCCCAGAATAACCATAAGAAACAACAGGATGGTTTCATAGGCACCGCCCAGAGAAATAAGTCGGTCTTTCCAGCTTGCCTTTGGGCCGGTGGGGCCCCAGGTTGGACATACCAGGCATATCACCATGACGGTGGCCATCAGAAGAACTGTCAGCAGCAAACCTGCACCGATGCCGCCGTAAAATAGTTTCTCGATGGATTGTTCAGTCGATAGCCCGATGATTATTAATACCACGCTGGGAGGGATGACCACGCCGAGCGTTGAGCCGCTGGCGACGGCACCGGTGGACAGCCTGGGATTGTACCCGAATTTTTTCATTTCCGGCAGGGCCACGGTGGACATCGTCGCAGCGGTGGCGGTATTGGAGCCGCAGATGGTGGCGAACGCCGAGCAGGCCGCAATAGTTGCCATGGCCAGTCCGCCGCGGATGTGGCCGACCCAGTTATAGGCGGCGTGGTAGAGTTTTTCATTGACGCCGGAGTAAAAGACAATCTGTCCCATCAGGGTGAACAGGGGAATGACCGTCAGGCCGTACATGGAAAAGGTGGTCCAGAGGGTCTGGCCGGTCATGTGGGCGGCGGCGTCAAAATTGCTGATGGCAGCATACCCGAGAAAACCGACGACAGCCATCGCAAAGCCGACGGGGGCTCCCATCAGAAACAGGCCCAGCAGCAGTGTGACGATGCCAATAATGCCTATCATGGTTTCAGTCATGGCTGCGGCTCCAGGCCGGGGGCAAGTACTTTCAGCAGTTCCACCAGAAAGACAAACGCCAGCAGGGCAAATCCCGCCGCGACCCCATAGGTAAATGGATAATAAATCATGCGCAGGGTCTCGGTGACTTCACCGGTCCTGCAGAGATTATTGGCGACTTTGCAGACCTGCCAGCAGGCCAGAACCGAAAAGGCCATACAGATCAGCCGGTTGACGACATCGAGCATTTTCTGTATCCGCGGGGGAAACCGGTTGGTCAGGATATCCACTGCCAGATGGTCTTTTTTGCCCTGGGTATAACCCAGTGCACAGGCAACCACCAGCGAGCCGAACAGCCCCATCAGTTCAAAGACCCCCGGCAGGGGTTTGCACTGGGGCAGCTTTCGCATCACGATATCGGTGCAGGTCATCAGCATCATCGCCACCAGAAAAACAGCGGCGACAGCCATCAGGAGTTTTTGCAGCATCAGTTGCAGTCGAGTCAGAAATTGTATCATACCGGCCATTGCTTATTTCTGTGAAAAGGTTGCGATGGATGCTTTCAGGTCATCAACAATATCTTCAGCGGGAAGCCCTGCGGCCTTGGCTTGTTTGATCCATTCATCCACATTGGGTTCCAGCAGGGCATTCCATTCGGCCTTTTCTTCGGCGGACAGTTCAATGACTTCGACTTTCTGTTCGGTTTTGGACCAGTCAATGGATTCCTGAACATGATTGTCCATGTATTCCCCGGTCCAGAGGCACTGTTCGACGGCCAGTTCCTCAAAGACTTGTTTCACATCGTCGGGCAGGGCGTTCCATTGTTTCTGGTTCATCACCACCGCAAACGGATAGATGTTGGTTTCGGTCATCGTGATATATTTGCACAGTTCGGCGAACTTGAAATCCTTCATGACTTCCACCGACGAGAACAGTCCCTGAACGACGCCTTTTTGCAGTGCTTCGGGCGTGGAAGACATTGGCATCCCAACCTGGTTGGCGCCCCAGGCCTTGAGTATCTGGGCGGCTTCACCGCTGGCGCGCAGGTCCATGCCCTTGATGTCGGCCAGGGTGCGGACGGGCTTTTTGGACATGATATTGGCCGGGGCGGTGGTGAACATGGTCAGGACTTTCACATCGGCAAATTCTTTGGGCTGATATTTGCTGTACAGGTCCCACAGGGCCTGGCTGCCGACTTTGGCGCTGGGGATTCCCAGCGGCAGGGCGGCGGCGTTGGTCACCATGAAGCGTCCGGGCTGATAGGCCATGCACAAACAGCCGATATCGGCCTGGCCGCTGATGACGCCGTCCATCATTTCCTTGGCATCCAGCAGCGACCCCCCGGGAACGGTCTGAACAGCAACTTTTCCATGGGTACGTTTTTCGACCTCGGTTTTCCAGCGTTCCATCTGGACGCACGGAAATGTCGGGGCCGGCGGGAAATTGGCATAGGTCAGCTTGATGACATCGGAGGGTTGTGTTTTTGCGGATTCGGCTGGAACGGCAGTTTCCGACTGCGGCTGGGTTTTCTTACAGCCGACATACAACAGTGTCAACGCGACAGCCAGTGTCAAAACGATCCATTTTTTTTTCATGTTCGTGCCTCCTTTAGGGTTAATATTAACGGATAGTGCCGTCTTTATCCTTATAAAAAACGCGTTTGGCCTTGCCTTCCTGACGCGGCAGGGCGCCTATGGGATAGACATCGCCCCGCGGGCTGAAGCCCAGCGCTTCTTTGAGAACTTTTTCGACCATATAGCCGGTGACGGTGGATGCGGCTTCGACATTGATAACCACATCCTGAATGCCGTCTTTGTCTTCGATGATAATCTGGNNCCGACGCCGGGAATCTGCATCAGGGCCTGTTCGACCTGTTTGGGGAAGAAGTTGACGCCCTTGATGATGAGCATGTCATCGACCCGCCCGGTAATCGGGTTGAGGCGGACATGAGTTCGTCCGCAGGCACAGCGCTGACGGCTTTTAACACTGGTCAGGTCGCCGGTACGAAAACGAATTACCGGCAGAGCCTGTCGCGTCAGCGAGGTGATGACCAGTTCACCTTCCTGTCCATCAGTGACGGGTGTTTCGGTCTGAGGCTGGAGGATTTCGATGATGTAATGATCTTCCCAGACGTGGATGCCGTCGTGGGCGGTGCAGTCCATGCCGAGTGTGCCGACGCCGCCGGTTTCGGTCATGCCATAGATGTCAAATACATCGATGCCCAGCCCGCTTCGCATCTTGGCCTTGAGCGAGTCGGAAAAGACTTCGGCGCCAAAGATGCCGATTTCGAGTTTGGGCAGGCGTTCTTTCATCTCTTCGAGAACTTCCATAATCCGGATGCCGTAGCTGACAACGCCGGTCAGGACGCGTGTGCCGAAATCCCTGGCTAAGCGAATCTGGCGGGCGGTATTGCCTGCCCCCGCGGGGATGATGAATAATCCCGCGGCCCGGGCGCCGTGATACATCCCGAAGCCGCCGTTAAACAGCCCGAAGGACGGAGTAATCTGAGTTGGGTCGCCGGCTCTGGCCCCGGCCATGCGATAACAGCGGGCCATGCATTCGCCCCATTGTGCCAGGTCCGCCAGGGTATAGGGCATGACGACCGGCGTGCCCGTGGAGCCGCTGGACATGTGCATCTCGGCCAGCGTGTCCGGCTCGACACAGCACATGCCCATCGGATAGTGTACGCGAAAGGATTCCTTGCTCATCATCGGCAGTCTGCCGATGTCCTCGACGCCGCGGATATTCTCCGGGCAAACACCGCGGGCATCGAATGCGGCCCGGATGACGGAGTTTTGGGTATAAACGTGTCTGGCAATCGTTTTCAGCCGTTCGGACTGCATCGCCCGAAGCTGATCCAGGGATGCAGTTTCGAGTTCCGGCTGAAAAAACAAACCGCTCATACCATCTTTCTCCCTTCCTCAAAGGCCTTGAGGTTCAACTCGACATATTGCGATTTGACGCACGAAGCGATGGCTTTGTGCCAGGCTTCCAGCGGTAAATCCAGCCCGGTCGAAAGGGCGCCCAGCAGCACGACATTGGCCGTGCGGATGTTGCCCAGCTCCACGGCTTTTTTGGAGGCATCAAAGTAAATCAGCCGCCCGTACTGGTCGCGGAGTTTCTGTTCCACGTTATCAGGATATTTGGCAGCTCCCATCGATACGGTGACTGGAATAATCTGCTGAGCATTAACGACGGCCAGGGCGCCCGCGGCCAGATAATCGGCATAACGCAGGGCTTCGGACTGTTCCAGTGCACAAAGCACCTGGGCGGTTCCCTTGGCGATGATGGGGCTGTAGACTTCTTTGCCGTAGCGAATCTGGCCAATCACCGAACCGCCGCGCTGGGCCATGCCGTGCACTTCGTTGGTTTTGACATCAAAGCCGGCATTCATTGCCGCCTGGGCGATAATTTCGCTGGCCAGCAGGATGCCCTGCCCGCCGACGCCGGCCAATACAACACTGACTATCTGTGAGCTCATCGCTATTTTTTCTCCTCGGAAAGATTGACAATCGCATCAAACGGACATGCCTGCTGGCACAGACCGCAGCCGTAACAGAGATGCTTGTTGATGACGGGCTTCTTGCCGGCACCGTCAATGGCGGGGCAGCCCAGTTTCAGGCAAGCCCTGCACGCCTTGCACTTGTCTTCGATGATAGTGCGTATCCCGCCGACCCGCTTGCCTTCCCACAGCGGACAGGCCGCACGGGAGACAATCAATGACGGCTCGGGAGCATCCAGTTCCCGCGACAGGACTTCCTGCGTCGCTTTGGTCTGGTAGGGATTGACGGTAAAGACCCGCTTGATGCCGCAGGCCCGGGCGATTTCTTCAATGGAAGCTTCCACGGTCGGTTCACCCATCAGGGTTCTGCCGGTGCCGGGATTGTCCTGGTGGCCGGTC
>DLFY01000253.1 GCA_002482415.1 Phycisphaerales bacterium UBA7708 | reverse complement strand
CGGAATAATCATACCCGTTGGGTTTACCCCTTGCGTTCATTCTGAAGATTTTCATTAATCAGCCACAACACCGGGGCCTGCCCGTGAAAATCGCCCAGCAGACGCGGCCGGTTCAGATAAAATTCAATATCATCTTCCTGTCCCGTGCCGGCACACACATCCCGCACGTTTCCTTTGCGATCCACATGGGCACACAGGGCGTTCACCGCCTTGTCCACAGCGGCCTTGTATTCACGACCCAGCCAGCCGTGATGAATTCCAACGGACATGGCATACGCAAACATCGCCGTACAGGAGCTTTCCGTCCAGGCATAGGGATAATCAATCAATTGNNGCGCCACATGCCGTTATCCGACTGGCACGCCAGCAATTGGGCCATCATTTTCTTATAACTGGCCATGATTTCCCGCCGGTATGGATTGTCGCTGGGCAGCGAGGACAGCACTTCGGCCATCGAGGATGCGACCCAGCCGTTGCCCCGACCCCAATGATAGGGATATTTCGGTCCATGGAAAAACAGTCCGTTGGGCTGCTGAAGCTTGCGCAGATAGGATACAAGCTGCAGTGCGGCGCGATCGGCATACTTTTTATCCTGCGTAGCGCGGTAAGCCTGAATCTGCAGCATCCCCACCATATACATATCATCAATCCACCACCGCGTCTGGGAGGTCAGACCCTCCGGCAGCGGATTTTCCCATTGCTTATCGGCAAAACTCAAACCCGCTTCAAGATACCGTTTGTCTCCGCCGACAAGATAAATCTGAAGCGGAACAATCCCCATCACATTATGGTCCACGTGAGGGGTACGGGAAAACAGGACCTTATCGTCTTTCTCGTTGAGGAAACCTTCATAGCGGGTGATGAGCCGATTCAGCATCTCCTGATCGCCGACCGTTTGAGCAAAACGAAGCGCCCCCACGGCGGCACAGGCCTCGGCATAGTGCAGTCCTTTGCGATTGTCCTTATTGCCGTAAAGCATATACGAACGCCCCAGCAGATTGTCGACCACGCGGGTGCCGGTCTGACGCAGGTCGCACTGGCTGTTTTGACGGGATTTTGTGTGTGCCGCACATGAAACCGTCATGAGTGCTATAATACTGAGCAATATGGCTTTGATCTTCATTCGTCGCAATCCTCTCTTGATTTATACTGATCCTACTTAAATTTTCCCGGTTCGTCGCGGCTAAGTATAGCAGCTTCAACCACGTGCTTCTTTTGCTCGCGGAATAATCATACCCGTTGGGTATAAATTTATCGTGCCAGCCAGCCGCCATCGACGGCAACCGTATAACCATTCATATAATCCGACGCCGCCGAGGCGAGAAAGACCGCAATGCCTTTCAGATCATCGGGGGTTCCCCATCGCCCTGCCGGAATACGGTCCAGAATCGCCTTGTTGCGGGCCTCATCGTCACGGAGTGCTTTCGTGTTATCCGTAGCCATGTAACCCGGTGCAATGGCGTTGGTATTAATTTTATGCCTGGCCAGTTCGCAGGCCATCAGGCGGGTCAGACCCATAATGGCGCTTTTGGACGACGTATAAGACGGCACAAGGATTCCGCCCTGAAAGCTGAGCATCGAGGCGGTGTTGATGATTTTGCCGCCGCGGCCCTGCTGAATCATCTGTTTGACCACGGCCTGACTGAGGAAAAATACGCCGCGAATGTTGAGATTCATCACATCATCCCAGTCTTTTTCGGTAAATTCCGTAAACGGCGCCCGGCGGATAATGCCGGCATTGTTGAACAGAATATCGATGCCGCCCAGTTTCTCGACGGTCACTTTGACGATCATATCGACGCAGTCTTTTTTGGTCAAATCCGCGGTAATGGTGACGCAGCGGCGTCCCAGTTTTTCAATCTGTTCTTTCGTATCGCTCATATTCAGCACGTCCACCGCTGCGACATCGGCCCCCGCTTCGGCCATGGCCAGAGCCATTGCCTGCCCCAGGCCGCGGGCGGCACCCGTTACAATCGCTGTTTTGCCATCGAGTTTAAATTGATCCAGAATCATATCTTTACCTCATCATTTTATATCTGCAATTGAAATGCCATCCATATCATCAAACGTCTGATTTTCGCCGCCCATGGCCCAGCAGAACGTATAGGCCTGGGTTCCGACGCCGGAATGAATCGACCAGCTCGGCGAAATGACCACTTGCCGTGGAGCGACAACGATATGACGCGTCTGGTCGGGCTTGCCCATCAGGTGAAAGACACGGGCCGTATCGGGAAAATCAAAGTACATATACACTTCCATCCGGCGCTCATGGGTATGCGGCGGCATGGTGTTCCAGACACAGCCTTCGGCCAGTTCGGTAAAGCCCATCACCAGTTGGCAGCTTTTAACGCCCTCGGGATGAATATATTTGTAAATGATCCGCTTGTTGGCCTGCGGGATGCTGCCCAGCGGCACCGCGGCGGCCTGAGCCTTGACGATATGGGTCGTGGGATAAGCGGCATGGGCGGGATAACTGACCAGATAGAACTGGGCGGGCCGTTTGGGATCCTGGCTCTCAAAAACAATGCTCTGCGAGCCGCGGCCAATATATAAACCATCGCGATTGGCCATCTCATAGCGTTTGCCGTCCACCGTAACCGTTCCGGTCTGCCCGATATTCAGGACGCCCAGTTCGCGGCGCTGGCAGAAATACTCCGCCCGCAGTTCGCCGGCACTGGTCAGGGGCAGGGGCTGCTCCATCGGGACTGCCGAGCCGGCAATCACGCGGTCAATATCGACGTATATCATCTCAATCGTATCGGGCCCAAACAGCGACTCCACCAGAAAATGATGACGGGTTTCCTGTGTCGTCATCCGTTCAAAAGNNACGTACTTCCATAAATCACACTTCCTTACTTTGCAATTGTTACATGTATCGGATTGGCCAGTTTGACAGCAAAAGCTGACAGATAGGCCTGCCAGTCTTCGGGCGTCTTGAAATCCAATCCCTTATTCCAGCAGGCACCCGTGTAATATACAAACGGTTTGCCGCAGGACTGTTCGACCATACCAAGTAAATGGTCGTTTCGTTCTTTCAATTGCACGGCTGTGTCGGGGGTGAATACGATACCGCAGCCGGTCATGCCGTTGATGTCATCCGGTGCAAACCAGTAGGAAATCCACTTCTCATCAGACTTGAGGGTTTTAGTCTCCTGCCCGCCGCGGGTGACGATGCCTGCGGCCAGAGCCAGCGGCTTGCGACTCTTGCAGGTCATCCAGCTTTCCATGCGATTCAGATTGGAACCTCTGTCAAGGCTGATGCGTTTGACTTCGCTGACAGCAACACCGCCGGCGTCCCACGCATTATAGGTTAATTCAAATATCGTTCGGATGGGGCCATTGGCCGGCTGTTTCCAGTCAACGAAATTGCGGGATAGAATGAGCTTATCACCGGCCAGAATTCCCAGCCCGCCGCAACCCAGTGTCGGACCGACCTTGTAGCAATCCAACCCCTCGCCATTGTCGGTATGATACGATTTCTTTTCCTTGATGTCCTTGTATAAATGCTCAATCATCGGAGTGCGGACCTTCTTGACCCAGACGTCAATACCCGGGCTGACGGTTTCCCATTCGAGGGCCTTGCTGTACATACGGAAAGCTATCCGGTCGTTTTCCCAGGCAAAATCACCGTAGCGTTCGGGCACAAACCGGCCATACGTAATTTCCTGTGTTTGCGGCTTGCTGAATCCTTCCGGCAGCGGCATGATCCAGAATACCTTCTGCTGGCCGGGGGCCAGATGCGACTGGAACAGCAGTTCATCCGCCTTGCCGTCGGCATTGTTGTCCACGGTTTGCGTCACAATAAATTGATTGGTCTTCAAATCAAAGACCGATACATTGGCAGCGGTAATAGAACGATTTTTCTGAAGCACATCCGACCAATTCAGACTGATGGTCTCATAATCCCGGAACTGTGCTGTGGGATTGGTCAGGTGAACCGAAGCCGTTTGAATGCCGTTGCGAATCGCAATTTTATAGATTTCGCTGCCGGCATAGAGAAACGCCCCGACGCCATACACTTCTGTCTCGTCCGCAGAGGTCTTTCGGGGATCGGCCCCAATCTGCTGGACATAACCCAGTTTTCCATCCGTGTTGACGCAGCTCACAAGCCCCTGCCAGGCCTTCAACACCGGCGGCAGATAGGTCTTTTCATCGAGGATGCCGCGGTTGATGCCCCAGGCCAGGCCGTAGCAATAAAAGCCTGTACCGCTGGTTTCAGGCACTGGATAGCTGGCCGGGTCCAGCAGGCTGGAATGCCAGAATCCATCCGGCTGCTGAATGGCAATCAGGCGGGCGGCCATCTCTTTGTACAGCTTGACATATCTGGGCCGGTCCGGGTAATCCTGCGGCATGTATTCCAGCACGCGAACCAGACCGCCGAATACCCAGCCATTGCCCCGCGACCAGAAAATCTTCTGTCCGTTGGCTTCGCGCTTGGCAAAATAATTATCATCGCGGAAATACAGGTGTTCGTCTTTGTCATAAAGATAGTCGGTCGTCGCCCACCATTCCTTATTCATGAAGTCGATATAGCGGGAGTCTCCTGTAATCGCGCTAAGCTGCGTCCAGACCGGCGGCGCCATAAACAGGGCATCGCACCACCACCAGCGATCCCTGCCTTTCTGCTGGCCGGTTTTGAGCGTTACATCGGAAGGATTGGCCAGGATATGATCAAACCGATCCTTCATCCCCTTGAGCATCTGCGGGTCTTTATACAGGTTGTACAATTCCAGATACATCCAGCCGACACAATGGTCGTCGGCATGATAAACGCGCTTATGCGGCTGCCAATCCAGCTTCTGGCCGGTGCTCTTGAGCCATTCCATATATTTGGCATCTTCGGCCATCATCGCCCAGGCGGTAAAGCCCGAATACAATGCGCCGTGGGTCCAATCGGCGGGATGATGTTTGCTGGGATTGGCAATCTGCCAGTCGGCAACCCTGGCCATCACATCCTTGATCGCCTGAGGCTGGGCCTGGGACGGCAAAATCACCTTGGTATTGGCCTTCGTGCACCCGGTTACCAGCAGTGCCAGCGTCATCAGTACAACCATTTTTTTCATAAGATACCTCCAATGTATAGGTTAACGTTTTCCCAGAGAGCGTGATAATTGTTCTGCTGCAGCTTTCACCACAGCCGCTTTATCCTGATTGATGCTGCCGGCAGGCCCGGTAATTCCTACCGCAGCGAGCAGTTCACCCTGCATATCAAACACCGGGGCCGCCATGCAGCGAACACCATTGTGATATTCCTCGTCATCCAGCGCGTACCCATCCCGACGAACCTGTTCGGTCATGAACTTGAGGTCCTCGGGGCCAATCATCGTTTTGGGTGTGCGTTTGGTAGGGTGGATCGCATCGCAGAATTCATCGATGCGTTCTGCGTATAAATAGCTCAAAAAGATTTTGCCCGTCGCAGAGCAATGCAGATCCGCCAGGGTTCCCGAACGCGAGGCAACACGTATCGGGCTGGGACTGTCGCAGACCTCCAGAATCAGGGAATGCCAACCGCTCGGAATGGCTAAATGCGAAGTCTGACTGGTCTGCCGCGTCAGTTCCTGCAGAATCGGAACAGCCCGTTCCCGCAAGTTGAGCTTGCTGATGGCAAGCAATCCAATCTCGAACAGCACCGGCCCGGCAAAATAGAGATTCCCTCTTTTTTGTGCCATATCGGCATGACACAAGGTTTTAAGAATGCGAAATGCCGTGGTTCTGGGGATGGAAAGATGCTTTTCGAGGGCAGAGGAGCTTAACCCCTGCTCATTTTTGGCAAGAAGCCTGAGCACGTCTAATGCTTTGACCAAGTTGGGAGTCAGATATTGTTCCATATATGAAACCTGCTTTTCTTATATGGAACTTTATACTCCTGACATTCTGAGATGTCNNAACATCGTATTTCCCTCAAACGGATACGGTGTATGACAGAGCCATGGTATCAGGAGTTAAAAATCCTGTGGATTGGGGGCACCTAATATAATGAATAATATGCATCCAGATATGCCTGTTAAAATAGCCCGTCCCTGACGGCGGCATGGGCTTTTCGGATGGCATTGATAAATATAAAATATTTATTAGCAGATAGTTATGAAAGAAAAAAAGCACTTTGCAATCCTCCGCGATCACAAAGTGCTTTGTACGAATCAAAATATTTTTAGA
>DLFY01000346.1:7179-11595 GCA_002482415.1 Phycisphaerales bacterium UBA7708 | reverse complement strand
AAAGCGCTATATGGAAAAGCTGGAGCGCGGGGTGGTGGCCGTCTGGCAGGGAGGCGGCAAGGTCTATATCGGATGGCGTATGTTGGGTACGGACCCGATGGATATTGCATTTAATGTCTATCGTGATTCTGTAAAAATAAATCCAAGCCCTATTACAGCGTCGACCAATTATGTCGATACCGGCGGCAGTGCGGGCAGTACATACAGCGTCGCTGCTGTAATTGACGGCGTGGAACAGGAATTGTCCGACCCGGTAGCGGTATGGAATAATTTTTATCATGATATACCGCTTCAGGTTCCCGCCGGCGGTACTACCCCCGACGGTGTTAGCTATACTTACAGCCCGAATGATGCCAGTGTGGGCGATGTGGATGGAGATGGCCAGTATGAGATCGTTCTCAAATGGGATCCATCCAATGCCAAAGATAATTCCCTGTCCGGCTACACGGGAAATGTGTATTTGGACGCTTATGAAATGGATGGTACCTTTTTATGGCGGATAGACCTGGGTGTCAATATTCGTGCGGGTGCTCATTACACTCAGTTTATGGTCTATGATTTCGATGGTGACGGGAAAGCGGAAGTCGCCTGCAAAACAGCCGATGGAACGATTGACGGTGTTGGCAACATAATTGGCAATCCCGCTGCCGACTGGCGGAATTCCAGCGGATATATCCTTGCAGGGCCGGAATATTTTACGGTCTTTGACGGGCAAACCGGTGCGATTCTGGATAGTGCAGATTATGTTGTTCCGCGTCATCCAACGACTTTGACGCCCACATCGTCTCAGATTAATGCCATCTGGGGGGATGGTTACGGCAATCGCGTGGATCGGTTTCTGGCCTGTGTGGCATATCTGGACGGGGAGCGTCCCAGCGTCGTGATGTGTCGAGGTTATTACACACGAACGGTGCTGGCGGCATGGGATTTTCGCTACGGCAAACTCAGCCTGCGCNNTTTGACAGCAATGACGGCACCGCAGGCAACAGTGCCTACCGCGGCCAGGGCAATCATAATCTCAGCGTAGCCGATGTGGACGGCGACGGCAAAGATGAAATCCTGTATGGCGCCTGTGCAATCGACGACAACGGCAAGGGACTGTATTCCACGGGCTTTGGTCATGGTGATGCGATGCATGTGTCGGACCTGAACCCGAGCCGGCCGGGGTATGAAGTATTTACCATCCACGAAGGAGCGGGAACGCCCGGAGCCTCGTTCCGGGATGCCAACACCGGCCAGATTCTCTGGCAGACGGACAATGCCGATGTCGGGCGGGGCGTTTCTGCGGATATTGATCCTCGATATTCCGGCTATGAATGCTGGGGATTTGGCGGCATACGCAGTTGTACGGGCGAAGTCATTAGCACCACCAATCCGCCCTCGACCAATTATGCAATCTGGTGGGATGGCGATGTATTGCGGGAACTGCTGGATGGTACAAAACTGGATAAGTGGAATGCCGCGACAGGCTCTTCCAGCCGGCTTCTGACCATCTATAATTACGATGTCGCAAGCAACAATGGAACTAAATCCAATCCCTGTCTTCAGGCGGATATTCTCGGGGACTGGCGCGAAGAGATCATATTGCGGACTAATGACAACACCCGCCTGCGGATTTTTACGACCACGATTCCAACAGCATATCGGCTTTATACCCTGATGCACGACCCGGTTTACCGATTGGGTGTGGCCTGGCAGAATGTGGCCTATAATCAGCCGCCGCACACCAGCTTTTATCTTGGCGATGGAATGGCTCATCCGGCTTACCCGGCGATACGACTGGTCGGCGACCTGGCTGGAACGGTACTTCGGGAATGGTGGAATGGCGTTGCCGGCGATCAGGTCAGCAATCTGACATCCAACCCGAATTATCCCCATGCCCCATCCGGCCTTGAATATCTGCCCCGGCTGGAAATCCCATCCAATTTCGGTGACAGCTATGGCTGCCGCATCCGCGGGTATCTTATCCCTACCCAAAACGGCATCTACACGTTCTGGATTGCCGGGGATGATTCCTGTGAATTATGGCTCAGTCCGGATGCAGCACCGGACAAGGCCGCCCTCTTAGCATCGGTTCCAGGCTGGACGAATCCCTACCAATGGGATAAATACATATCCCAGCAATCGGCAGCAGTGGAATTGCTGGCCGGACGAAAATATTACATTGAAGTACTGCATAAAGACAAAGACGGCACCGATCACATGGCCGTCGCCTGGCAGGGGCAGGGCCTTTCCCGGCAAATCATCGACGGAACCTGTCTAAGTCCCTGGACAGGGCCGATGCGAGGCGATATCTCACAAGATGGATATATTAACCAATCTGACTTCTCGCTTTTTGCGGCCCAGTGGCTGAAAGCGGATTGCAGGATGCCGCTTGATATCGATTTGAATGGCGATTGTCAGATTGACATTCTTGATTATATGATTATGGCGGGAAATTGGCTGGAATAAGACTTTTGTATTCTTTAAAAAAGACAGGCAATAGCTGTATAATGCCTTGGAAATATGGATGCAAGATTGACTTATCGATGGAAAGTTGATAGTATTTGCGTTTTATTCTTCAATACCTAATTCAGGAGATGAGAGTGCGAGTATTATCAGGTATTCAGCCATCGGGTAAGTTGCATATAGGTAATTATTTCGGTGCGATGCGGCAGAATCTCAAGCTGCAGGATGAAAATGAAGGTTTTTACTTCATTGCCGATTATCATGCGCTGACATCCAATCCCACTTCAGATGACATCCGCCAGCGAATACTGGACGTGGCTATGGACTATCTGGCGCTGGGGCTGGACCCCAAAAAATCCGTGTTCTGGCGGCAGTCCGATGTCCCAGAAGTGGCCGAACTGACCTGGTTTTTATCCTGTGTAACGCCTCTGGGATTGCTTCAGCGGTGCACCACCTATAAGGACAAAGTGGCTCAGGGCCTTTCTCCGAATCTGGGGCTGTTTACGTATCCCGCTCTCATGGCTGCCGATATTCTGCTGTTCAAGAGCGATCTGGTCCCCGTCGGTGCCGACCAGAAGCAGCATCTGGAGATGACCCGCGATATGGCCCAGCGTTTCAATAATGCTTACGGCGAAATCTTCCCGCTGCCCAAGGATTACATTCTTGAGTCCGTCGCAGTGGTTCCGGGAGTTGATGGACGCAAGATGAGCAAAAGCTACGGCAACACCATCGAGATATTCGAGCCGGAAAACAGCGTCAAGAAAAAAGTCATGAGTGTCGTGACGGACTCAACACCGATGGAATCCCCCAAGGATCCGTCCAAATGCAATGTCTTTGCAATGCTCAAGCTGTTTGCCGGTCCCGAAGAACTTGCCGAATGGGACCAGAAATATCGGCAGGGGGGCATGGGCTATGGACATGCCAAAAAACGCCTGGTCGAAATGATTCACGATTATTTCCGCCCCTACCGCGAAAAACGCAAGGATTTGGAAAACAATCTTGACGAGGTGGAAAAGATATTGCAGGACGGTGCTCAGCGAGCCCGCGCAATCGGCAGGACAACCATTGATGAGGTTCGCAAGGCTGTCGGGCTGTGTCCCATGGGGAATCGATGAACGAATATCGCGTCAATTTAGAGGTGTTTGCCGGGCCGCTGGACCTGCTGCTGTATCTGGTCCGCAAGGAAGAAGTGGATATTTACGATATCCCCATAGCGCGTGTTACAGCCCAATATGTTGAATATATTCAGATGATGCAGTCCCTGGATATCGATCTGGCCGGGGATTTTCTGATCATGGCGGCGACGCTGATGGAAATCAAATCCGCGATGCTGCTGCCGCGAACCGAAGCGGAAAGCACGGAGCAGGCCGAAACCGGCGACCCGCGAGCCGAGTTGGTTCGTCAGCTTCTGGAATACAAACGCATCAAAGATGCCGCGAATCNNGAATCTGCTGGCCGGTGCTGCTCAGCAGCGAGAACAGCGATTCACTCGCCCCGATACGATTCTGTCCGGCATGAAAAACAGTTCTGAGCCGGAATTAGACCTGGATCAGGTCAGCATCTGGACACTGCTGGAAGCTTTCGATTCCATTATGAAGGCGACTGGACAAACATCAAGCTATAGTCACATTACCGACGAAACTCCCATTGACTTGTACCAAATCGAGGTTCTGCATCGGCTTCAGGTCGAAGGCCCGCTGACCTTTGAAAAAATATTTCAGGGCAAAACAAACAAACTCGTCATGATTGGCTTGTTTCTGGCCATGCTGGAACTGATGCGCAATCAGCTTATCCGCGTCGAACAGACCGAAATTAAAGGTCCTATTTATTTGACGGCACTGACCGATCGGCCCGCCGAACAGGCGGTGCAGCAGGCGATTCTATCCCGTATGGCGGTCGAGCAGCAGTCTTCTGAGACACAGGAATTGGAGCAGGAAGACCAGGATCCCCAGGAAGAATTGGCTGAAA
>DLFY01000346.1:0-7174 GCA_002482415.1 Phycisphaerales bacterium UBA7708 | reverse complement strand
CCTTATCCTTTATCGGATGAGGACGATATTTTGGATGATGATGATCCGCTGTTGGCAGAGTTGAAAACCATTGACATTCCTGAATTATCGGACAAGCCTTCACCGCAGCCGCGAATTCGGATACAGGAAATTCCTGCCGAGTCCAATAAAAATTCTCAATCGAAATCCGAAACATTATACACCGAGGAAAATGTAAATAACGGATAGACAACCCTGCTCCTTTGCAGGCTTATTTTCAGTTTCCCTCCCTGAAGTCCGTGTATATAGGTAAAAATACCTATATGTGTATGGTAATAATACGTACATTTCTTAAAAATCACTTAATGTTTCACTTTTTGGTTGTCGATATGACAAATAGTTTTGGAAGTCTATACGAACGTAAACTGTAAACAAAAACGGTAACTTTTTGCAGCAAATCAGACAGCGGGAAAATATGGAGTGCCGCGCTGTCATGCATAAGGACAATGATGCACTTTGAGTCCCTACATCTAAACAGGGGCAAGGATGCTGTTTCATCTTCTTCGGCCCCGGCAGGCGCTTGTCGCTGGGCGCAGGATGTGATGCAAGTCAATCCTGTCATGCTGCGTCAGCGGCATACGGTACAGCAGGCAATTGAAAATTTCATTTCGCAGCATCTGGACACCTTGCTTGTGCTTAAGGAGGCCGATTTGTCGCGCTGCCAGAAACTGGCCGGGCGAGTCTGCATTAAAGATGTTTTGCGTCTCATTTTGCCCAGTCTTTTACGCAAGGATATGAAGGCGTTTCATGACGTGCTGGCGGCCCCGGTTGACGGGATGGTGATTGCTCATCCCAAAACAGTGACCCCCTGGGCTGACATTATCGAGGTCGTCACGGCTATGCTGGCCGATTACACTCTGGTGATAGGGATTGAACAGGATGGAAAACTGGCAGGGCAGGTAAATTCAGAATCCATCTTGAAACTGGTTTTGAGCATCGCATCTGCAGGATCCGCGATGGAAAACGACCAGTCAACCGGCTTTTCAAGGCTGTGCGTCAACGACTTGATGGCTGGATATGTCATTTGCCTGGAGCCCGATGATGACATCGCCAGGGCAATCTGTCTTTTCCTGGCAACGGCGGCCCGGTATATTCCGGTTCTGGATAAACAAGCCCGACTGGTCGGAATTGTTTCGCAGCAGGACATCCTGGACTATGCTGCTTCACTGCTGGATCCGGTTTGCGTTTCCGTGTTCGAAAATAAAGACAACATCCTGGACCGTCCTGTCAGTTCCTTACTGCATAAAGAACCCCAGGCCGTCTCCGGAAAAGCCGCATTATCGAGCGCCGTAACATTACTTGCCCATCAATCCACCGGCTGTCTTGCGGTTACGGATACCCGGAATAAATTCTGCGGAATTCTGAGTTGTTCTGAAATGTTCAATTGGATTGTACGGCATCCCCAAATATTTGCAAAGTAACGCAACTTCAAAAGAGATTTCAATTTCGTCTTCAATCATTGACCTGTTTACAGGTGTATCTATTTAAAGATGCATCGTGTTTCTGGTCTCTCAGACAATTCTTTATTTCTTGAGACCAGTATGCTGATTTTAGAGGCGATTAAGATTATTCACGTTTTTATCAAAAGCAGTATTTTTACGGATATGAATTGTTTCTATCGAACGATACAATTATATTAATTGGGAGATGGAAAGAAATGAGNNAATGAGGGTGCTTGGAGAACAGCCTGACGTCTTTATCATTTCCCACCGAATTTCTATGCACTATCAATGACCGCTTGTTGAAGCGAGTGTCAGTGAGTATTATGCATCTGTGTCTCATGTCATGCATCGATGGGCTGCAATGTTTATGCGATAATATGTCTCATGTTCAGGAGATTGTATTATGAACAAACATTTCTTTCTTTTAATCCTGGGAGTTGCTTTGTCTGCCGTGGCCGTGGGTAGTTACTCCTACACGGTCAGCGGCAAGGTCTATCATTCCGGAACCGGTGCTGTGGTTCCAAACGCAGTGGTCACATTGGAAATCGAATGGGTTTCAGGAATGTGGTCGAGCAGTTCGAAATTTACAGCAAATGACGGCTCCTTCACTTTCAACACGACCGCCGATTCAGACTTCAAGGGTAAAAACATGAAGCTTAAGGCTTCCAAGAATTTTCTTGCCGGCAGTACAAGCTGGGTGTGTGCCAGTTATTCTGAAAGCAAGAATGTCTGGATATCCAGCACGATTCAGATTAATCCCAACCTTTCGGTTCATCTGAAGCCGCTTAATTTTGCATCACCGGGGATCCAGCTTCCGACAACAGCGATAGCTTATCTGGATGAGCTTTCCCCGACTCCCTTGGAAATATCGGGTTTTTATGTCCAGTTAACGTATGATCCAATCAAGATGAATTGTAACGGCATCGGGCCGGCGGATCCTCGGATTATGGTTAATTTCAATCTGCAGGAGGGGATGATTGAGGTTTGGGGTGAAGCGATGACCCCGGTCCCAATTCTTTTCAAAGAGAGCCCAACATCGTTTTTTGATGTGTTTTTTGATGTGTTTGCGCCGGCTGACCCGGCAATTACTTCTGTTATTCTTGGAGAAAAAACAACGCTGTATCCATTCCCGCCGACAGGACAGGAAGGCATGATGCCTTGCCCGTCCAGAACCGACATCCTGATAGGTGAGCCGGTAAAAGCACAAGCCGGGGTGTATATCAACGGCTTTGGAGAATGGTCCCGGGCTTTGGAAGGACAAAGTCCGGATCCGGGCATTCGTCCGATGAGCATGACCCAGTGGGAAGAGTACATGATGTACTGGAACAATCCCGATTCGGAAAAAGAAGGTGATCCGTATCCCAAAACAACATTTGTACCCTGTGACAACGAATATGGTTCCGGATTATTATATGTCTGGCCGGGTGATCCCGCTAACGGTGCTGGCGGATCGGGAGGCATGCAGGATGCCGGACTTGTGATGGCCTGGATGCCGTCCGAAAGACCCTGGGAATCAGGCCAGTATGCCAGTGCATGGCGATTTGACTATGGCTGGGATCCGGATTTGACCAATTGCACCATTCAGGTGACCGTTACTCCGCCTGCACCTCCGGCGGGAAGTCCGTCTCGCATCAATGCCGTATCGTTTTCAATTGTGGATATTGCCGGGAGGATGCGGACATGGTGGTGGGCCGTGCCGGCGGCTATCCCGCTGGGCGTTCCCACAACAGTGACGATTAATACCGCAATGGTGGGTATTAATGCTGCCACACCCGTTGCAACAGGGTATATGAATGCTCCGGGTTTTGATTTGACCAAGTCACAATTCTTTGATGTGGATGAGAATTTCCAGTATGTCTTTGGTCAGCAGCCGGTTCCTCCGCCCGGACAGCAGCAGTTTATGGCGTGGAATTACTGGCATTGGCTCAGAGTGACCAAGAATACGCAGCCGCGGAAATGGTTCTATATCAAGTATGGCCAGCCTCCGGTGGCCATCGGAGATGCAAATCCGCCTTTGATCAGAGGCTGGGATGAACCGTCGGTCTATTGGCCGCCGCAGTATCCGATTATTGCTGATGACTGGCCGTGCAAAGATGATCGGCCCATTACCGATATCCACTGGTGGGGTTCGTTTGTCGGATGGAACAAGCCCTATCTGCCGAAGGTTTTACCCAGGGCATTCCATCTGGGCATCTGGACGGATGTTCCTGCAGGACAGGATGCACCTTACAGCCATCCGGGCAGATTAATCTGGGAAAATGTCTGCACCAGTTGGGTGTGGAATTTTGCAGGATACGATGTCGATCCGCGATGCGACTATCCGGATATGACCTGCCAAAAAGACGAGGCCTGCTTCCAGTTTACGCAGCTTCTGAGTGAAAACGAATGGTTTTATCAAAAACCGCTGACCGATCCGGCCGTACCGAATATCTATTGGCTGAGTATCGCAGCGATTTATCCCCAGACTCCTGACGGTGTTCAGCCTGCCTATCCGTGGGGCTGGAAGACCCGTCCGCATAAGTTTAACGACGACGCGGTGCGGATTGCAAATACCGATATCTGGCCGATTAAACTGGGCGCCAACTATCTCAATGGGATTCCGATCCAGTTGCCGCCATGGCCGGTGGCTGACGGACAGTCGTGGGACATGGCCTTTGAGCTGAGTACCAACAAACCGACAATTCCTGCCAGTGCGGACCTGAATTACAGCGGCTTTGTGGATTTGGCCGACTTTGCTTTATTTGCCCAGCAATGGTTAACCTCACAACCATAAAAGGGCAGTATTGTGTGAGTGAGGGGAGATGCGAGTGAGGGGAGAAGCTGTTGAAAAGCCGGATCTGATGGATGGATCCGGCTTTCTTTTAAATGAAGTCGGTCATTGACCATTTGGCTTTCTGTATTTCATTTATTATATTTTTAGTATCAATGCTGATACGGGGGTTAAGATTTGGGAAATTGATTCAAACTGTAGTTGTAATATCTTTTTTACCAGTATGTTTTCCATACCTCGTTTGGCCCAGTCCGGATCGGTGCGCCCATCGCCGATCCGGACACGCCTTGTCTTTATTTTTCCGAACAATCCTTTACACACATAGTTCGCGGCCCGCGTGTTGCATTAAATAATTACTTGAGCCTTTTTGTTTCTTTTTTTCAACATTTCCCGTTTTCCTTGAATTATCCAAATTAAAGGCCTATAAAAACAAAATAATTAGCATTATTAGGAAAAAGATTGTTGTAAAATATCAACAAAACAGGACATTTTTATTTTACAATATTTTAGAAAAGATCTGGCCGTATTTTCATAAATAATTATTTTGTAATATCTTAAGTGTTCATTGGATAGAAAGTCAAGGTCGGTCTCATATCTGGCATAGTCATTGCAACCCTTACAAAGAATGTTTCATCGTGATGCATATTTATGCTGGCTTATATGCGATGAAGAGGGTATTGACTCCGACTCAGCTTCGGAAGAGGGTGTAATGGAGCCGTTTTCAAGGATTCGGCTCCTCTTTTTTGCGCAAAAATCCTTTGATTTGTTTGTCATATCGCTATAATTTCGGGTATGGAAAAAGCCGTTTATCGAATTTTAGATGCCAATTTAAACCGTGCCCGTGAAGCCCTGCGGGGCATGGAGGAATATTGCCGGTTTGTTCTTGATAATTCCACACTCTCCGGCCGGGTAAAAGCCCTGCGTCACGCTCTGTGTCAGACGGCTGCACAACTGGAGCAGGGCAAGTTGCTCTGTTCCCGTGATTCTCAAAATGATGTCGGTCAGGCACTTCGCTTTGATGGACAGATGAAGCGCGTCAGCCTCGAGGATTGTTTTGTTGCTTCGGCCAAACGCATCACCGAAGCCCTGCGTGCCCTCGCCGAGGTTGGTCAGACGCTGTCCCCGTCTTTGTATGACGCCTTTGAAAAGCTCCGCTTTGATGCTTATACCCTTGAAAAAGATATTTATGTGGCGGGATTTGGGTATTTACGCATGAAGAAAGTCAGGCTTTATGTGCTGCTGACTGTAAAGACCGAGCATGATAAACAAACACTGCCGGAATTAACCAGGGCCTGCATTGCTGGCGGGGCGGACTGCCTGCAGCTTCGCTGTAAGGGATTCCCTGATCGGGACGTACTGAATCTTTCGGAGACGTTTGCGGATTTATGCCGAAAAGGTGATGTTCTCAGTATTATCAATGACAGCCCGGATATCGCAATTCTCAGCGGGGCCGATGGCGTCCATCTGGGACAGCAAGACATCTCAGTAGAAAAAGCCCGGCATCTGCAGCCGCGTCCCCTGATTGCCGGGGTTAGTACGCACAGCATCGAGCAACTGCATCAGGCAGTCGCACAGCCGTGTGATTATGTAGCGCTGGGGCCTGTATTTGCAACTCAAACCAAATCCCATGAACCTGCAGCGGGGCTTTCCTATTTGAATCAGGCCATGGATGTCCTCAAACACTGCTCTATCAGTCATGTTGCAATAGGCGGCATAACATTGGACAATGTTTGTCAGGTACTGGAGAAAGGCGTTCACTGCATTGCGGTATGCGGAGCAATATGCTCTGCTGATTCTCCCGAGAAGGCCTGCCGGGATTTTAAACGCGTGTTAGCCGATTTTGTGCCGCATTAAATTAGGGAATATTACTGAATTCCAAGCTCCAATCCTGTGGATTTTTCCATTTTATAAACACGTTATCCACGAAAAATTAACACCAAAAATAAACCAGATATATTAATGCGACTATTGAATTCAATTATGCTGATTATACATACCGGTCGGTATATGAATTGATAAGAAAACTTGATTGTAACTGTAAGTAATTGTAAATAAACAACATATAGTATTGGTGTACCGTATATGCAAAGCATAGGGCTTTTTTCATCCGGCTCAAGAGGCCTTCAAAGTTCTATTTGGAGATAAAAACAATCATCTAATAAGTCTTGATGGATAAGTTTTTCACAAGTTTTCCACAAAAACCTTTTGCATTCCATAAGTTAAATTGAAACAGGATGGATCTAATCAAAAATTTCCCGACGCATGAGGCCCTTATGCGAACTTTTATAAATACTTATCTGGCAAGACGATAATATCGCAAAGGGGAATAATAAAAGATCAACATGGTCCAGATATGTTATCCTGGAAGCAAATATTTACAGGCTTTTGCGATAAAATAGGGGAATGGGATTGATTTCCTGAAAGTGAAAATCGTATAATGTATTCATATTATTCTTCATGATTTTCACTCATTTTTCAAGCTCAAGTCGATACCAAAAGAGAGGTTCGGTCAGGAGAGGTACAATGCGATACATGCAAATCATTTCATCTATCATCGTGATTGGACTGGCAGGTCTTGTTTTTGCGGACACATTTGAATTGCGTTTCTCGGCCGTGATCGAGGACGAATCCGAAGATGTATTTCCGGATTCTTATGCGGCTTTGGGATACAGCAATACATCAAGTCCGCCTTTTTCACTTCATTCCTTGCAGCAGCCACCGCCGCCGCCTTCTCGAAGTTTTGTGCAGATTATAAAGCAGTCTGAATCTGCGGAATGGATTCGTGAGAGTCAGGAATATGATTCCGAAGGCATCGACCTGCTGTATTCCATGGCATTGATTGGTCATGATGCCAATGAGCCGGACCTGGCTGGAAAAAGTGTTCTGACGCTTCATAATCCGGAGGTTTTAACTCAGATACCCGGGCAAAGTTTGTTGTACCTGC
>DLFY01000091.1 GCA_002482415.1 Phycisphaerales bacterium UBA7708 | reverse complement strand
GATATCCAGATGCCGGTGATGAATGGTCTTGAGGCCACCCGTGCCCTGCGGCAAAAGGGCATCAAGACGCCTGTGATTGCTGTCACCGCCAATGCCCTCAAGGGAGACCGCGACCTGTGCATCCAGGCCGGATGCGATGATTACTTGTCCAAACCCGTGGATAAAGACCGACTCGAAGAGTTGATTGCACGGTATCTGCCGGCCGGACAAATCCAGCAATAACGGCTTCCGATGACTCGTGTTCCGTCTTGAAATGTTCCGCTTCAGGGCGGCTAAGCACTTTGATGTAAACCACTTACGCATTTTGTGAGCGCGGCTATCATACCCCTTGTGCATATTTTTATTGAAAAACAATGCTTGAATTTGTTTTTTAATAAACTATAATCACAAGTATGTCTATAGGCCAAATAGTACGAGAACGCAGAGAAGAACTGAACCTGACCCTCGATGAGGTGGCAGCTTTCACCGGTTTTTCTAAACCCTATCTGTCCACAGTTGAAACAGGGCGTGTCAAAAATCCCCCCAGTGATGAACTGCTGCGGAAACTGGAGATATGCCTGAAGTTCGCCGACGGCCAGCTTCTTCACCTGGCCCACATGGAGCGCATGCCCAGTGATATCCGCAGGGATTTCGAAACCATTGACGCCCAAAACCGCAAGTACAAGCAGTTGCTCAAGCGCATTACAGAGCACAAACTGGATACTGCCCAAATCGGTAACTTATTAAAGGAATTCGACTTGCAGGCCGAAGCGGAGCGTGAGGAAATCATCGCCGGCCAACTGGTTCCAGTTATTAATCGCGTGGTTGCGGGATACCCCGCAGAATTTGACGATATGGGATATCCGGTTGGAATCGCCGAAGACTATGTCCGATGTCCGGATTTGCATGACCCCAATGCCTTCGCCGTCCGAATTATCGGTGATTCCATGGAACCCAAATTCTCAGAAGGCGATATCGTGGTCTTTTCCCCGGCCGCGGATGTCCAAAATGGAGATGACTGTTTCGTACGGTTCGCACAGCCCCATGAAAGCACCTTCAAGCGGGTCTTTTTCGAACAGGATGGCAAGGTGCGTCTGCAGCCCAGAAACGAAACCTATGCGCCGACGATTGTGGAAGGAACTCGCCTCAATGGCATGTATCGTGCCGTCATTCGTTTCCATCACCTCTAACAGGATATGACGAAAGTTATTTGGTCGGCAGCGTTGTCGTTGTGGATGTTGTCGTCGTGGGTGTCGTCGGGCTGGTCAGCGGAACCAGGCGAATCCGGGCCGTTAACGGGGGTGTGGGCGCTTCAATCTGGCCGGATTTGATAAATTCCGGCGGAAAATTATAAATCACCGGCCGAATCGGAATTTCAGGCAGGGCGGCATCCCCCTCACGTACTTCCACCAGAATCTGAAACCGCTGTTTTTTATAGGCATCGAAGGCCTTTTCAGTCCCGCGAATATCACTGATCGTCTTGAAATCGGATTCATTCACCAGCTCGACCTTATACTGCCCCAGCATCGTCGGGCTGATGATATAGCCGACCATCGGGTTGATGGGCTGCTTGTTCAGTTGTTCCGTGGCCGGCAGGGTGATTTCCACAAGTTCTTCGGCATAGCGACGCTTGCCGGAAACAATTTCCACATACGGCTTTTCCTCCACCGGCAGCTTTCGGGCCCGTTCCATCTGGGGTTTGGTCAGCATCACCATCGCCGGGCCGTTATAATCCTGGCGAACCGGCACTTCCACCTGCGAAGGCTCGATGGTCTCATGCTTGACAATGGCGCCGGCTTCATCAACGCATTGAATCACCAGCGGTTTTTTGACCAGCCGCTCCACCACCACCTCTACTTTTTCCGGCAGGCAGGATTCCAGCGTCAGGGCATATTCACGCACCTTGGGATTGCGGCGAATAAAATCCGTCAAATCCACGGTAAATGTGCCGCCGCGCTCGTGCCCGAATTCTTTGGGGTCATAAAAGAACTCCATCCGTTCGTTGCGATATCGCCGGACCATCTCGGATATCTTGGTCGGAGCCCCCTTGAACGTCAGTTGCAGCTTATCCACCTGATCCTGCCCCTTGTTGAAGCTGATCAGATAATCCGTATCGGCCGCTGGAGCCGCCCGCAGCACCGCAACCCAGGGCTGGCTTGTTTCCAGTGACAAAAAAGCCCACGCCCAGATCAGCAGCGTCAGGAAAATCACACCCAGTATTTTTTTTATCCAGTCACCCATAGTTATACTCTGGAGCTGTTATCCTCAGAAGAAGTCTCTGTGGTATCCGTTTTCTGCCGTGTATGTCCCAGTCGCTCCAGCAGCGGGGCGGCTTTGACTACCGCGGTATTCAGATGCCGACGAAGCTGTGTTTCGGAAATATTGCGGATTAATTGCCCGTTCATGGCCAGGGAAATAATGCCGGTCTCTTCGCTGACTACAATGACAATGGCATCGGATGAACCGGTCACGCCGACGGCGGCGCGGTGCCGTGAGCCGAGCCGGCCGTAAACCGAATTATCCGCCTCCGCCAGCGGAAGCTGGACACGCGCCGCAATAATCCGGTCACCCTGGATAATTACAGCCATATCGTGCAGCGGAGAACCTTCATAAAAGATGGTCTTGATCAGCTCGCTGGTCACTTTGGCATCGATGCGAACACCGGTTTCGACAAACTCACCCAGAGCAACCTGCTGTGGGATGACAATAATCGCACCGGTCTTTTCCGCCGACATCTGGTTGACCGCCTCGACGATTTCCTCCACGCAGCGGCTGAGTTGCTGAGGCGAGCTGGCCCCCAGAAAATCGGCCTGACCAATGCGAATCAGGGCTCGCCGCAATTCCGGCTGGAACGCCGTTACAGCCACGATTAAAACCGCAATCAGAAATCCGCTGTAAAGATAAGCGATTCGCTCCATCCCGAACTGACGAACCACCAGATTCAAAACCAGGGAACCGACCAGCAGGACGAAAATGATGCCGCGGAACAGACGCTCCCCGCGGGTGCCTTCAAGAAAATTCAGAACAATGTAAACAAACAGACCGATTAACACCAATTCGGCAAGAACAATCCACCGTCCATGGGATGTGCTGTTGACAATATAGTCAAAGATTGCATTCAAGGTTCAGGTACCTGCTGCATTCTATGCTTTAAGGACTCTGTATTATGATAACCAATAAAAAGAAACGGGATATAACCGGTTAACGAACCACCATATCAGATAAACGGGTCGGGCGATCCAGCAGCAGCGCCGCATCAATATCATCCTGAATCATAATCCAGTTGGTCTGAATCACATTAATATGATTGCGGTGCACCTCTTGAGCGGTTCGGCCCGGAGCCGCACAGCCGCTCATCACAACAACGACCATCGCAACTCCCAATACGAGCATCCCGTTGAGTATGTGTTTCAGATTCCGTGTATCCATAACTAACCTCAAATGAATAAGTCCTGTAATTCGTACACTCTGTTTCCAGAATTGTATCAGTCCCCGGAAAAAGTGTCAATTGTAAAACCTTACATATCAGCAGGATAATCAAATACCACTGGACTCGTTAAAGTTCCAATCGGTTTATGAATGAATGCAATAAAATGGAGATAAATAATCGAGTTCTTTTTTGCATTTGATGTATAGATTTCAGTATATTTACCTATTTTATCTCTTTATCCGTAAACAATGGGGATTTTGCTTGAATGAAAACACCTAAAATTCTATAATTAGACAATTGTTGGAGAGAAAACATAATTGGGGAGTATGATGATGAGAACCAGACTCTTGCACCTGCTGGGCATTGGGTTACTATGCATGGCAGGTTCTGCTTGCGCCACACTTTTAGACTTTGAAAATCTCACGCAAAAACAAGACATCAGCGGTACATATTACGAGAATCTCTATTGGGAATACGGCAATCCTGGCTATCTTAATGTCAGCGGTTCCTGGATGTGCCCGGAGCCAATTAACTCGACCGATTATTACTATTGCCCGGCATCCGGCACCAATTATCTGACAAACAGTTGGGGCTGTACCGAACTTGGTATTCAGTTTTTGACGCCGGTGGAGGTCTTCGGAGCCTATTTCTCCGGCCACGGCTTCATCGATAACTGGGCCGAAGGCATACGCGTACATGGATTTCTCGGTGAAAACGAAGTCGCTGTTACAGAATGGTTTATGGATATTGACCAGACGCCCAACTGGTTTGCAATCAATTTAAAAAATGTGGATCGTATTGTCATCGAAGCCAAACCCGCACAAAATGAACAAAGCTGGTACACCTATGGCTGGTATGGCATGGACGACCTGACGTATGATGTGATTCCCGAACCTGCCTCGCTTATCTTATTATCCCTCGGGACTTTAGCGATTTCACGAAAACGCACCGCCAGATAACTTATATCTGATGGTTTCTGAAGAGATAAAAGGTCCGCTTAGTCGATAGCTGCCTCAAGCCGATCAGCCGGACATTCCAGCCGCATCAGCAGTTCCCGCTCGGATACGAAACTGTCAGCCATCAGCTTGATTTGCTGTTCTTTGCTCAGTAGCAAAACTTTGAAATCTCCCAGATTCACATTGAAAAGCCTGCGCAGATAATCGCAGCTATCCGGCCCCAACTCCATGTTCCCAATATGGCTGTTACCCTGCTCGAAGATTTCGGCAACAATAAGTCCCTGTTCCCGCAGAATGACATCACTATCGGCAAACAATTCCTTTTGAATCCGATAGACATGATGACGATCCGAGGGGGAAAAGACAAACAGCAGGCTGTTGCGGGTTTTGAATCCGTTCAAACTCATACGCAAATCGGTCATATAACCCCCTTCTCACCCGGTACTCCATTAATATCTCTATTTCATCTTCCTTGAGAGCAAGGCAGGCTGTCTACAAAATGGTCCTTAAGAATGCGTAATCGTCAAACGTACTACGGATTTTATCGGACAATGTTCTGAAATTCCATAAGTATTTTTACGGATATATTCTGTTTTTTATCAAANNTATTCTATAAACGCAGTCAGAGGAATGGAAAATCCCCTGTTTTTTATCGCTGAAATACGTATGATAGAATATCGTATCTGATTAAGCATGAATAACCCCAAGCCACAGTGGAGATACTATGCGACAGGTTTTGAATATTATATGTTTTGCGGCAATTGCTTTTGTGTTCACAGCTTACGCAGCCGAGCCGACGGAAATCGCCCGGGAAGGTCGGGAAAAGTCCTCCGCCCGGGTCGAACCCGTCCAGCTCAACGGCAGCCCCGCCCTGGCCATCGTCTTTGAAGGGACCAAAGACCTCCATTATTACGCCTCAGCCCAAACCGCTCCGGCCGAAGGGCTGGAGTTGAACATTACCGCCAAAGCCGAGGGGCTTTCCTTCGGCAGCGCCATCTTCCCCAAGCCGGGCAATTTCTACGACCCCGGCCAGGAAAAAGATGTCGAGGTCTATGTCGGCGCCTTTGAGGTCTATATCCCCATCATCAATCCCCCCGCAGGCGGGACCGTTCAGGTCCAGGCCATCGTGGCCGGGATTGCCTGCACCAGCAACGTCTGCCTGGCCCCCTTCGAAAAAACCGTACCTGTCCAGATCGACTTTGCCCAGGCCGGAACCTGGCGCGCCGTAACCAGTGACCTCGCAGGGCAGCGTGTTGCCCCAACACCCGCACCTGCTGCCAGCACCGCCCCGGCGGTCGAAGTCGTCAGCAGTCAGCCTTCTGAATCGCTGGGCCAACTGCTGACCGACTGGCAGGAGTCGTCCAATGCGCAATCCGCATCCGGTCAGGTGGTCTGGTATTTCCTGCTGGCGCTTCTGGCGGGCTTATCCATTAATATCATGCCGTGCGTCCTGCCGGTGATTCCCCTGATTGTCATGCGGCTGGTCTCTCAGACCAAAGAGGCCCCGTCCCGACGCATCGGGCTGGGCCTGTCGTTTTGCGGCGGGATCGTTTTATTTTTNNTTGCGGCCTTATCCGCAATCATCAAAATTGCCACCGGCTCTTCGCTGGATTTAAACAGCCTTTATCGCAACCCGACCGCGGTAATTGTATTATTCCTGTTGATTGTCCTGTTCGCCCTGGCCCTGATGGACGTCCTGACGCTGTCGCTGCCGTCGTCGCTGGCAGGCAAGCAGGGCGGCGGTGCCGGATACGCCGGCTCCGTGGCAATGGGCTTTTTCGCCGGCATCCTCAGTACGCCCTGCAGCGGAGCCATCATCGGCGCCGTACTGGTCTGGGCGCAGACCCAGCCGTCGGCGGTCAGCGTCACGGCCCTGATTCTGATGGGTGTCGGGATGGCCGTGCCCTATGCAGTGCTGGTCTCGGTGCCCAGGCTGCTGTCGTTTGTGCCCAAGCCGGGGACATGGATGGAACACTTCAAAAAGGCCGGCGGATTTCTGCTGCTGCTGATTGCCGTCAAGTTTACATTGACCGGCCTGACCAAAGACCATTTGATAAACGTGCTGCTGTACGGCGTGGTGTTTGCGTTCTGCGTGTGGATGTGGGGCAGTTGGGTGAACTTCGCCACGCCCGCGGGCCGCAAGTGGGCAACCCGGGCCGCGGCCCTGGCGATTGCGGTTGCGGCCGGCGTCTGGCTGCTGCCGGTCCCGCAGGAGCCGGTGATGCGGTGGCAGGCCTACGATGCGACGGCAATTCAGAAGGCCATTGAAAACAAGCAGCCGGTCCTGATTAAATTCACCGCCGACTGGTGCACTAACTGCAAGGTGCTCGAAAAGACCGTCTATATGGATCCGCAGGTCGCCCGCTTGGTCGCCGACAAGAAAATCCTCGCCGTCAAAGCCGATACCACGCAGGCCCATTACCCGGCGGCGGTGGACTTGAAGGCCGTCTTCGGCGAAGCAGGCAACGTGCCGGTCACCATCCTGCTCAACCCCGATGCAAAATCCCTCACCAAACTCCGCGGCATATTTGATAAACAGGAATTGATTACGCTAACTCAGACACTGCAATAGGATTAATCCATGCGATATGTGAAGAAGGCGCTTATTGTCTGTACCCTGCTGTTACTGAGTCTGGCTGTCTGGCTGCCCATTCTGCATTTGTTTTTCAAGCCGGATTATTCGCAGTATCTGCCGGATACAGGAATTGGAATCAAAAGCAGGCAACTGGCCAATCATTGTTTAACCTGCTGGGATTTTTCGGATCAGGCCACTCCCGGCCGGCGCAGTCTGGGCGAATCCAACCCCGAATGGAATTTCATGAGCCGGACCTATATGGTGCTGGGGCTGGCCAATATGGGACTTCGGGAGCCGGACAAGGCAGCGACGTATTGTCAGAGGATCGACTGCATCATCGATGACACGCTCTATCTTGAAAAACAATATGGTCATCCGTATTTTCTGCTGGACTACGGAAAGGGGGACAAGCCCTGGATTGTCAATCCTCCGCAAAGTCTGTTTATCGATGGTGAAATCGCCCTGATGATTGCGGCACGAAGAATGGTTTGCGAAAAAGAAGACTACCGGGATGAACTGCTCCGGCGCGTGTCTGTCATGACAGAGCAAATGCACAAAGGCCCGATTCTCTGTGCGGAAAGTTATCCCAACGAATGCTGGATATTTTGTAACACGATTGCCCTGGCAGCCATTCGTCTGTCCGATTATCTGGACCAGACTAGCCATCGCGATTTTTTCAATCAATGGATTGCGTGTGCCAAAGATAAATTGATAGATCCTCAGACCGGGCTTTTAATCTCAGCCTTTACCCTCGATGGCAAACCCATTCATTACGCCAAAGGCCCCGAAGGTTCCTCCATCTGGATGGCCTGCACCATGCTTCAGATGATCGACCCTGTGTTTGCACAGGAACAATACACTCTTGCCAAAAAAGAATTGTCCGGCAGCCTCTTCGGCTTTGGATATTCGCGCGAATGGCCGCGGAGTTGTTCGGGCTCCATGGATATTGATTCCGGCCCGGTTGTTCCCGGCTGCGGGGCTTCTCCCAGTGCCAGCGGCCTGGCACTGATTGCGGCGGCATCTTTTCAGGATAAGGCATATTTTACTTCGCTGGTGACGTCGTTGAATGGATTTGCTTTCCCGGAAACCAAACAAGACCGCTTAAACTATCTGGTCAGCAATGCGGTGGGTAATACCGTTGTTTTAACCGCATTCAATACAGGTCCATTATGGAAAAAAGTGCAGGAGTCCCAGCCATGAAGTCTGAGAATAATACACCCGCTTTTCTGTTGCCGTCATGGAAATGGCCTTTGTTCTGGAGCGGCATTCTTACGATTGCTTTTATTATTTGTTCTGTGACTGGGATGAAGCAGGGCCTGCCGTCTTGTCTGGCCGGCGATATGCATGCTGTGCTGTGGGGCCTGATCTATGTGGTCGTTTATATCTCGATGATTATTACAGTTCCGGTATTAATCATTTATGCCGCCATCCTCTGGCTGCTTCATCGATTGACAACAAGGTCTGCCGGGTAGGGCAGGCCATGCCCACGCGGATTATGTATCGTTATGTGTTGATGGAGATTTGCTGATCATGGTGCTGAGGTTAAATGAATTTTGAGGTATATATGTAAGGCCGACGGAGGTGAGCCGACATTTGCGCGCATGGAATAGAAACCGCGTGGACAGAGTCCACCCTACAGGCTACTTGACTCGTTCTATGATGAAATAATGATATAATATGCAAAGGTATCACGGTGGGATGAAGTAGGATTATTGATGAGGATTAGAGTAAATGGATGAATCGCATATAAATCCAAAGGAATCCTGTTATGTTATTGTAGCGTATAGTTGTAAAGGACAACCTCTTGACGCTGAGATGGAAGGTGTACTATCGTATATAGTGGGTAATAAGGGAGCCTTTGTAAGTGGGAGTTTTGCAGAAAATAAACGCATGGCGCACTTCTGGTTCCGACATAGAGTAGACGCAGAGAGGTTTTGCGCCTATGTACAAGATAACTATCCAAAAACAAAAACGTCAATGGAGTTAGACCTTGATGATAATTAACTTAATCTTAGCCATGATGGCTTAAATTGTCATCTGGCTATCTTTCAAGGGATTTTATTATGCCAATTACATTCGAACAATTTGAATTATTATTACCCCTGGCTTCAATGTGGGCTGAACAGCAAGAGGAAATAATTCTTAGGAAAGGTGAACCATTAAATGATGCTCAGCTTCAAGACGCTCGTGCGTTGAACATAAGGTATCCTGAGAAAATAAGGCTATTGTCAGTTAACAATATTCCTCAGCCCGATGATCCCATTTTAAAAGCCGCTGCAGATATGACGCAACTTATCAGTCCTTCTACAATAGGACTTACTTTGCGATATGGGATATTTATCCATTCCGATTGTTGGGGACAAAGACGACTGGTAGTTCATGAATTAGTCCATACCTCTCAATATGAACGGCTTGGCGGCTTTTTTCCATTTTTACGGCAGTATTTATTCGAATGCCTTACCATTGGTTATCCAGAGGCTCCTTTGGAACAGGAAGCAATCATAAAAACAGAAGAATTGCTGAACTATTAGCAACCACATAGTTATTACAGCCATGTAGGGTGGGCCGTGCCCGCGCGGTTTATATGTTGATGGAGAATTGCTGATAATGGTGTTNNTGAATCTTGAGATATATTGAAGGTCGACGGAGTTGATCCAGCGATAGCACGCATGGAATAAAAACCTACAAGCTGTTAATTAAACAGGCAGCGGTCTCTTTATTAATGAATGAGGTAGTGAATGATAAAGTCTATATATGAATATCTCAGGAACCTTCACAGGGCATATTATTTCATTAAACATGATGATCACGAGTTTAGGGTGTATTTCAAAGGAATATTCGGACTAATAATCCGAACAAATCGTGTTCGATTTAATTCAATAAAAGCGATTTATGCGACAAGCGTGGAAAACTATTTTAATTTAGAGATATTTCTGATGAATTGCAAGCGAATTGTGGTTAGCCAAAACACGAACACAGATCATTTTCATTCAGCGATTAATTTCAGCGAATTCATAGAAATCCTGTCTCGTAAATGTTTAAATTTTAATCAACATAATCTTGAGCTGGCAAAAGAAATAGAGTGCATGCCTATTCCATGTTGGCATAAAGAGAAAAAGGCCCCTGATTTGATAATAAAGAAAATAGAGGCTGGTTATTTCATCGCTGAAGAGGGCAGTGATAATGTTTATACAATAGATCACTGCTGTCCAAGATAATCT
>DLFY01000239.1 GCA_002482415.1 Phycisphaerales bacterium UBA7708 | reverse complement strand
AAATTAGCCTGTGTTTTCGTCGCATGCCGGATAATATGACGGTTCTGCGTCAAATGGCCGACTGGTATGAGGCCGCCGGCCTCAAAAAAGAATTGACCGATATCCTGTCTGCCCATGCCCAGAATTCCGGGACCAGCGCTATCTTCTTATGGAGAACGCTTGTTCGGTTGTACTACCAGACATCTCAGACCGAGCAGATGAAAATAGCCGCGGCTAAAGATATGACGATTTTACATAACCAGAATTATCTGGCCCTTTATCATGACGCCAGCGATGTGCCCGGAATTGTCACCTATTTTCGAAAAACGCAGACCGATTTTAGAAATGAAGGGCGGTTTTTGTCGCTGGTCTGGCCGGATTGGGATTCTTCAGAAGGACTTCTTGGCTGGGATGAAGAGAAAAATCGCTTGTCCCGCCGAAAAGATACACATCAGGTCTTATGTATGCAGCCGGCTCTCCGTGACGATTATCACAGGCTCTGGCAGGCCATGACGCCGGATCGCAATGATTTTTCAAAGGTGGCAGATGCCTATGCTCATATCTTGTTTACAGAAGGGCAGTCGGAACAAGAAATAAAGCGTATAATGGATAACAAAAGGCCGTACCTGAGCCGCAAAGAGTTCGAGTTACTGTTAAATCTGGTAAAATACACAACTCAAGCAGGCGTATTTAAAAATCCGGATGTTCTGGATAGGTTAAAAAATCAAGCCGAAATACCGGATGTTGATAGTCTGAAAATCTTTGCCGATGCATATCGAGCTATAGGACAATCATCAACTTCACAGCGGTATTATCAGTGGATATGGACCAATCAGATGGTCACCCAGCCGCAGTCAAACCTGGTTTTTGATACAATCAATACATGGCTTGACAAAAACGACACAAAAGATGCTAATACGCTTGAAATAATTAAGCCTTGGATTCATCCAGAATCCTTTAATGAAAATGAACCTCTCTATGAATCCGCCAAAACACGCTTTATAGCCAAATGGTACGATGATCAGATCTATAAAGCCCGCATGGAGTCAATGGGAGAAATCATTGTAAATTATGAATATGACGTAACTTACAATTCATTGCGAACGGACATGCTTTACTATGACATGCGGATGGATCGCCCTGAGACATTCGCCAGGAACCTGGATGATATCCTGCGAACTCAGGGGCAATCTGTAACCGGCGATGCGACAGTCGATTACAACAGCATTTTGTCCATGAACTTACCGATGGACCTTGTGGATAGATATTGCCGACTAATCCAGACCCGGCTCAACGAACTCAATAGCCTGAATCTGCTTTCCCGGGATGACGTGATACGAAATCTTGCCGTTCTGTCGGTTGCTCTGTACCGCAGCCAATATCCAACCCAGGCCCAGGCTGTTCTGGCCCAAATTTATCCTTTAAATGGACAGCCGACTCTGGTATCATTGTGGATTAGTGATGCGTTACGTCGATGCGGCCGGATTGAACAGGCCAATGATATAGAACAGGAATTGGTCCGTAAGGGTGCAATGCCGAAAATACGACTAAAAATAACGTCTGACAATCAGTAAATTGAAAGGGGAAACCATGATGTTTAAAACCATAATCCTGACGATTCTGTTATCGATTGCTCAATTTGCCTCGGCTGAAACCGCACCGGCCAAGCCTGCGGTGGATGAACCGAAGATTGCCAAATTGGAAACCAGTGTCGAAGAATTGATTGTCAAAAAGAAAGAGTATTCTTCTGCACTCCAGGAATATGCGTCTGCGGCCAAAGCCAATCCCCAGGTCCCTTACTACCGGGATCAATATGCAATTCTTCAGCGGGTTATTAAGCTCAAAAAGCTGCTTGCTGAAGAAACCAACGCCGAGAAATGGAAATCGTATGCAGTCGCAGTGCGGGCATACTATTACAGTAAAGGGTACTATTCGGAGTCGCTGGAAATCGATATGGCCGCAGCCGCCAGGTTTGATACGGTGGATTTTGCCGTCAATGTGCTTGAGACCCTTCTGCTGACCGGCAAAAATGAAGACGCCGCAAAATTTGCTGCATCAAAGCAATTCACGGAAAAACCAGCACGGTACAAAACCCTCGAGGCGGTCATTCTGGCCCGTACAGGCAAAATCGAGGACGCAATGAATGCAATTAAAGCCATTGAGCTCGAACCGAAGGCCAACGCGATGTCCTACTTTGACCTCGCGCGGGTGTACTCCGCTGCAGGAGACAAAGAAAAAGCCTTGTCGAACCTCAAGATCCTGATGGAGCATACAATCCCCAGTGAACAGCCCATTATCCAGAGTATGATTCAAAGAAGCGCCGAATATGTCCCCTTGCAGAACACCGAAGAATTGAAAGCGGTCTTGGCTGCCCAAAGCAAGATTACCCAGTCCGGCTGTACCGGCGGCTCCAGTTGCGGTTCCTGCAGTATGAAGGACAAGTGCGCATCCAGCAAATAAAATAGTTGAATCATACAGGATTTTGCCGGCATGAAAGTTCGACATCTGATCCAAACATTTTTCCTGATCTGGATACTGACGGGTGTATTTATTCTGCGCCGCAATGTTGAGACGTGGTGTCCGATGGGGGGAGTGGAAAGCCTCTACAGCTATTTTGTGGAGGGCGGCATGTACTGTTCCCTTCGGGTATCCAATTTTTTCATGCTGGCAGCAGTTATCCTGCTGACACTGTGTTTTAAGCGTGCTTTTTGCGGATACCTGTGTCCCCTCGGGGCAATCGCTGAATGGATGCGAGTCATTGCACGTAAACTCGGCTTCCGGCAATTTTCTATCCCGCCGGCTGTGAATTCAATATTGTCCCTCCTGAAATATGCTGTATTAGCAGTCATGCTGTGGCTGACCTGGCGGGCTGCCGAACTGGTCATACGCAGCGTCGATCCGTGTTATGCGGTTATTACTCTTGGCGAAGAAGCGAAATGGACAACGTATGCAGTCCTCGTCCTGTTTGTCATATCTGCTTTTTTCATATCCATGCCGTTCTGCCGCTGGTTATGCCCATTTGCTGCCGTCATGAATCCGTTTTCGCGGTTCGGAGCGACCCGCATTGTAAGGGACCCGCAGGCCTGTAATAACTGTGGTGCCTGTTCAAAAGCCTGTCCCATGGCGATTCAGGTTGCATCCGTAAAACAGGTGGTGTCCGCCGATTGCATCGCATGTATGGAATGTGTTGATAAATGCCCCCGGCGTCAGCGTAATGCTCTTCAATGGATGCGATTCGGGCGGGTGTGGGTAAAGCATCCCGGCTGGACCATCTTTGCCGGCATAGCGATAAGCCTCCTGGCGGTCTATCTGGCCTCGGTTTTTATACCTCTCCCATCATTTGTTTATGCACGTGAAGGTCAGTCCCCTCAACACCTCTCGACCTGTCATTTAAAAATCGAGGGTGTCACCTGCGGAGGCAGTGCCAAATTGTTTGTATTCTTTCTGGACCGCAAGGATATCAGTGAGGTTCCTGGCTATTTGAAAGTCTCCATGTCGCCGGCGGCAGGCTTTATTGATGTCAGGATCGATTACGATTCCGCGCAAACAACACCGCAGGCTATTCAGGACGCAATCAGCGAACCCTACTTTGATGAAGCGGAAAACAGGTGGCGTATGTCGCCGTTTAAAATCCAGGGATATGATATGCTGGAAACCGCGATTGAAGATTGAGCACAGGGGCTTATCCGGATTATCAAAGAATGGTCATCGGGATCAGTCTGCCTCTTCTTGGGATTGCATTTTGTCGAAATCGAGAGAAACTTTCGGAAATGCAATTTTTATCTGTTCTAAAAGCGTGTCCGGCTTCAAACAGTTCCCATCGGAGCAATTCAGCCACAAGCCCGCTTTTTTGCTGCGATACAGGAATCGGCAAATCAGGCCCAGATTTTCCTGGATTTGGGCAGGGCGGGTGTCTGTTTGACAGGTATCGACATCCCGAACAGCAGAGATTACCGTATCAAGCTGTTCCAGTGAGAATGTGAGTTCACGAATATCAGAGGCGGTTGCGACAAATGCAATCCACAACAGATTCTTTTTGTCTTTTTGAGCCAGGTCGATATGCAGGATACGAAACGCCGAGAGGGGGCCAATCTCACGAAATTCAGGCTGGGTTAGTTTTTTGAGGAGTTCAATTTGATCCCGAACATGGCGGGCTTTTTCAAACTCCAGATTCTTAGAGAGAGTCTGCATCGAGGCCGTTAGTGTGGCGATATGCTCATCAGGCCCGGCGTCAGCAACCGAGACAGCATCTGCGATAGTTTGTTGATATTGGGCCAGTTGTTCCGGACGCAGGCAGGGGCCTGGGCAGGTTTTCATCTGATAATAAGGGCACAGGTCATATCGGCCCGAAGAAAGACACTCGGCGTTGCGGCACAGGCCAAACGCCTTGGTGAGTATCTCCGCATATTGATTGGCGTTTTTCCGGGTGATAAATGGTCCCCATATCGCCGTGTTCTTATCCAGTGTTGGTTTATCCGTGACGGCAAACCAGGGCAGCTTCAGACGGGTTTCCAGTTTGACAAAACAGGGCTTTGGCAATTGGACCAGGTCGGCTAACTGGTCATGAAAATACGTTCGGCACAGGCTAATGTAGGCTTTCTGGCAGGCAAATTCACACTGGATGCAGGTATAATAAATCCGTGTGCAGACTTTGGAGATATCAGCTTTTCGAGATAGCTGCCGATTCTGTGTCAGCAGTCTGGCTCTCGCCGTGCGACGCAGATCGGCACATAACAGCATCTGAATAGGGCGATCTGCGGAGTCGGCAAAAAGAACAAGGCCCCTGCGGGCAGGGATACCCGCAAGGGCTGGAATTATTTCAGTTTCAGAACCCAGACTCAAAGAGGAAACAAAAGACTCTTCAAGTCGGGGCGGCATCAGACATTCATTCCACTGATAACGGTCTCGAAAGCCAGTTTGTCGTTGACAATACCCTGCACTTTGGCGGCGAATTGCCGGCTTCGGACTTTGTGAATGTGGCCCAGCATATAAAGGCGATTGCCCGGAACGACGGTTTCACGGAATTTGGTTTCGTCGATTCCGGCAAAACCGATAAATCCCTTCAAACCGTAGATTCTCCTCATAAAGAAACTGCAAAGCTGTGCGGCCGCTTCAATCATAATGACGCCGGGCATTATAGGC
The DNA here is from genome assembly GCA_002482415.1 of Phycisphaerales bacterium UBA7708. Taxonomy (GTDB): domain Bacteria; phylum Planctomycetota; class Phycisphaerae; order Sedimentisphaerales; family Anaerohalosphaeraceae; genus Anaeroglomus. The sequence continues at coordinate 7,796 of DLFY01000239.1, read as the reverse complement.
CGGCCGGGAATGTGCCCGCGAACCCAGAATTCTTTATCCGTAACATCTTTATAGCCCAGACACATCATCTTATCGAGATCATACCAAGTGATCCCGTCAAGCTGGGCCATTTCATACGATTGTGGATTGACTTCCGCGATTGCTGTACGGTCAAACTCAATTTTGGTTAAATCCAGTTGCTTATAATCAAACAGCAGGGNNGGGCATAATTACCTCATTCTAATATGACACTTACTCTATTGACGCAGCGAGGCGTCCTGACGCGATGGAACAAGTATGCAATTAATCGACTGTGCGAATCTCCAGAACCTTATTGCGAACTGTCTGAGCGGCCTGTTTGATCATCTGCATCTGTTTACGAACACGGGTTCCGGCAGCTTTATTGCCGCCTTCGGCCTTGTTAATATCGTTTTCAATTTCAGCTACAAGAGTCTTGAGCTGTTCGTATTCCTGCATTGTAAAACCTCCAAAGAAGATTATTAATATCGTAAAAATCCATTTGTATCAGAGTGTATCAAGCTTGGGTTCGTTTGTCAAACTGAGTTTTTGATAAAAAAATGAGGTTTTTATAAAGTTATGCCTTTCGGCTGAATACCGCTTTTGGGGCACTGATTTGGTGTTTACTTTCTCACAAGGGTCTTAAGGTTTCAAATCCAAAACAAAGCCTAATTGGCAGAATGGGGATCGTTTGTCTTTTCTGCCTGAATCGGATATATGCAGGTTTGCGTGTCCTTTTTATCTTTCATTTTAAGCGAAAAATCATAGACTTTATCATAGTCTCTGCCCATGGCCAGCTGGATTTTGCCGGTGGACTGCCCATACACGACCGACCATACCGTAAAGTCTTTCTGCGAGATGCTATTCAGCAGCGTCATGGCCTGTTGGGGAGCAAGTTCTCCCTGTGCCTGTTCCAGTGTTTGCCAGGCGGTTTTATAACGACGGCAGGATTTGAGTGCCCGCTCTGTGTCGAGACCCGAGATAATAAAGTTGGTGGCGACCTGAAAGGGCTGTGAATTGCGTGTGATTGCCGGCGTACCATCCAGGTATTCAATAATTGCCGGATTCCCTGCCGCGTCGCTGACCATGATATGATTGGTCGGGCTGTAGGTGAATACGATGTTATATTTCTGGGCGAGCGCAACGGCCTCATCGACGTTTTTGGCGTGGTCCAGCATCTGGCGAATAAGCTGCATCAGACCAAGGGTTTTCTTTTGGGGATCGTTTCCGCCGTTGGATTGCGGTATCGACATAATGCCGACCGCCAGGCCATATTCATTCATACCGTCAAAGGGGACTTGCGGAGCGAACAACAGAGCAAACTTATTCAGCAGGCCGGGTTTGGTGTTTTTATTGAACCCAGAGTAGGTGATATCAACCATAGATACGGATGCATAACCGTCAGTAGGGTCCGTGAATAACAGCAGGGCGGCGTCGGTATTCCAGTCGAAATTCCGACCGAATACCGCATCCGCCTGCGGACTCATCGCAGCAAAACAGGCACACTGGGGATTATTACTCTGCGGAAGCAGCTTCTTGATTCCCCACTGTTCAAGGCAGTTCAGTCCCCGACCGGTCTGAAGGTCTTTCATACCATAATTGCCGTAATACCGCATGGTATAAAGCGGAAAATTATCCACTTTTTTGAATGAGCTCAGGGTTCGGCAATCGTTGACGATGCAGCCTGTCGGGATAAAAAGAACAAAGACTAAAAACAACACGAATCTTGTTGCCCCCTGGGGCTTTATGGGCTGCATACCCCGTTGCATCATAATTCAACTCCTTCACCAGAGATTAAATGTCGTTTTATGAAATGCCGCTTAAACAGGCAAATTATTTAAACAGCTTCAGTGTCAATTCCGCCACGCGCTTGCCGCGTCTGGCACATTGGGCCAGCACCCGCTCGTCGGGTTTGCCGATGGAGACAGGGCCGTAATGATCTCCCTGCGGATCTCCCTGTACCGCCATCCCATGTATTAGCATGGTGTGAACGATCTCCAGAATGGTGGTTTCGTTGCCGCCGGCGATGTTGGCCGAACTGGCGAATGCCGCCCCGACCTTGCCGTCAAGCTTGCCATGCTTGCTGACGGTTTCATCGAAAAACGCCGCGATCTGTGCGGCCGGCCTGCCGTAATAGGTTGGCGAACCGACCACAATCGCATCGGCCTCCAGAACATCGGAGACCTTGGCTTCGGCTACACTTTTGCATTTGGTCGGCAATCCCGCCTGCGTCATCGCATCAGCAAAGGCCTGAGCCATGGTTTTGGTGTTGCCGCTGCGGGTATAATAAATCACAATTCCTGTGGCCATGCTGAATCCTTTCCGTCTTTTTCGTCGAGGGTTTTGATGTTTTTGCTGAAATCAGCCGGGGCGTCGATGACAAACAATTTCTCCGACAGCGACTTATTCAGTTCCGGCCTGGATAACACCAGGTCATAGATGTCGCCCTGCGTGGATACCGACAGCATCCTCACCGGCAGATACAATTCGCTGTCAATCCATAAATCAATCTGGGTGTAATCGTCTTTATAGACCGAATCCGGCTTGACTTTCAGCAGCAGATGGTGCAGTTTCTTTTCATCTTTGGCAGGAGTGACCAGTGTAATCACAAATTGTTTCTGCAGCGTATCGGCGCCCGAAAAACCAACAATCGGAAAATTATGGCTGATATAGTCGAATACTTCGACAGGCTTATCAACGGGGGCCTGCTGGTACTGGTCGATCTGCCGCAGTGTGAAATCGATCTTAGTCAGCCACACGCCGTCAAAGAAATACTGTTCCTGTTTTTTCTGTTCATCGCCGTCATCCTGTTTGACGGTGTCGAAGTTCAGCCGCATCTTCGAGCCTTTATCGGTTTTCTGATACAGCAGGGTACCCTTACGGATCGTCCGGCTGTCCANNGCAGTTCCGGTTCATGAATAAACAGGTAATCCACCGCAGCCTTGCAGCTTTTCAGCTCCTTGGCGGCATGGTTGATTTTTTCCAGCAGTTGTCCCAGCGGGCTGGCCGGGTCAATAGCATTGGGGTCGGTGACTTGAACCGCTGCTGTCACCTCCGATACAGCTCCAGGTGTATTGGGCTCTTCCGCAAGTACAGCCGCAGAAAGACTCATCGCACACAGAACAATTACTGAATACCAGATACGTTTTTTCATTCCGTCATCCTTGTTTGGTTTTCTATTGTATCGATAATTGTAAGAATCTCATCCAGCCGGTCAATGGTAAAATCCGCCAGGGATGCAAATTGGTCGGCCTCATGATGGGTTCGTATCAGCACCGCAATCGCACCGGCATTTTTAGCACATTCCAAGTCGTGCTTGAAATCCCCAACCACCAGCGTTTTTGCCGGGCTGACTCCAAATCGCTCACATAAATGACGCACCCCGAAACCATCCGGTTTCACCGGTCCATCCATCCGGTCCACAATCGCATCAAAATGCAGGCCATGCAGTTCGACCACCAGCATTACATTTTTTCGCAAATTTCGGGTCAGCAGGCCAATGGGAAGGTTANNGGTTACGCCGACGAAGGCTATCCAGAATCTCGATTGCGCCTTCGTTCAGCTTGCTGTGTTGAGCGGCCCGGCTTTCATGGTCCAGCAGGATTGCTTCGGCCTGCTGCCGCTGGGCCGGGGTCATCGCGGCAATCCCTTCCAGTACCCCAATGCCCGCAGGAAGACCTATATCTCGACGAATTTGGTCGAAATCCAGAAATGGCTCAGTCAGTGTTCCATCCAGGTCAAAAATGACCGCTTCAATGGTCATACGTCCGCCTCAAAGTCCTTTCGCATCAGCTCAATCAGATACCGTGCGGCCTTGCTCAGGGTTCGATCTTTACGAACGATGATGCCGGTGGGGCGGTAAAACGTTTCATTGGCAAATGGGATGGCTTTTAGTGAGCCGCCGGATAACTCCATACGCAGAGAGGATTTAGGTAAAATGCTGATGCCGGAATTGATCTCCACAGCACGCTTGATGGTTTCTATGTTATCAAACTCCATAATCACCCGGACATTAATGCCGTAACGGGTTAAAATCGAGTCAATCAGGCTGCGGGTCGGCACATCCGACGCAAAAGCGATGAATTTTTCCCCCTGGAGACGATGGATTTCCACTTCGGTTTCCGAAGCGAATGGATGATCCGGCGAGCAAACCAGCAGCAGCGGCTCATTTTCAAATGGAAAATTCTGGATATTTCGGTCTCTGCGCGGCAGAGCTACGACACCAATATCAATACTGCCCCGGAGCAATTTTTCATAAATTTCCTTGGCATTGTCATATTCTATGGATAAATTGACATCCGGATAAATGGCCATGAATTTCTTGATATAAGGCTGAAGAGTGTGCATCCCGATGCTGAAAATCGCGGCCAGATGGATCGAACAGGTGGTCTGATTCAACTGGGCCAGCTCATTGCTCAATCGATTATACCGCTCCAGAATGTCCTTGCAGGCACGATAGAACAGCTCCCCTGAAGTTGTCAACTCAACAGGTCGTTTTTTTCGATCAAAGAGCTGAATTTTATGGTCCATTTCAATCTGGGCAATTTGTTGTGACACCGCAGACTGACTGACACCATGCAGCTCGGCAGCCCGAGAAAAGTTCTTCAATTCCACTAAATCGCAGAATAATTTGGCCGTTTCAAGGTTCATTAATATATCTTATGGTAAGTATTACNNTATTCATGTAATCTATTATAAGTAGAATTTATAATTTGTAAAGTATTAGTTTCAATCCATGTGAACGATGATTTGCAGGCACCGCGAGGGTGCTGCAAATGCTGAAATAAAACGCAAGAACCCAAAACCTGATTGTCGAAAGGAACAAAAACATGTCCAAACAGTACGTGAACAGTATCATGGAGCAGGTGATTTCCCGCAACCCGGGAGAAGTCGAGTTCCATCAGGCTGTCCGTGAGGTCGCAGAGACCATTCAGCCGGTGATTGACAAGAATCCTGAATTTGCCAAAGCCAAAGTCCTGGAACGCATCGTCGAGCCGGAACGGCAGCTCATGTTCCGCGTTCCCTGGGTGGATGACAAAGGCCAGGTGCAGGTCAATCGCGGCTTCCGCGTTCAGTTCAACAGCGCCATCGGGCCGTACAAAGGCGGCATCCGTTTCCATCCTTCGGTTTATCTTGGCATTATTAAATTCCTCGGTTTCGAACAGATTTTCAAAAATGCACTGACCACCACCCCCATTGGCGGCGGCAAGGGCGGCAGCGATTTCGATCCCAAAGGAAAATCCGACACTGAAGTCATGCGGTTCTGTCAGGCATTTATGAGCGAACTGTTCCGTCATATCGGTGCCGATACGGATGTCCCGGCCGGTGATATCGGCGTCGGCGGCAGAGAAGTCGGCTATATGTTCGGCCAGTACAAAAAGCTTGCCAATGTCTTCACCGGCGTACTGACCGGCAAGGGTTTGGATTTCGGCGGCTCACTGGTGCGCACCGAAGCCACCGGTTACGGCCTGGTGTATTTTGTCACCCGTATGCTTCAGGATCGCGGTACTGACTGGAAGGGCAAGCGAGTGGTTGTTTCCGGTTCAGGCAATGTGGCCATTTATGCCCACAAAAAGGCCACCGAACTGGGTGCTAAAGTAATTGCGATGTCCGACAGCAACGGCTATATCGTGGATGAAGCCGGCGTGGATTTGCAGTTGGTCAAACGCATCAAAGAAGTCGAACGCGGCCGCATTAAACAGTATGCTGATGAACGCAAGGGTGCCCAGTACTTTGATAACTGGCATGGCATCTGGACCGTCCCGTGCGATATCGCATTGCCGTCGGCCACCCAGAATGAACTGGATGAAGCCGGCGCCAAGGCCCTGGTCAAGAATAAATGCATCGCCGTCGGCGAAGGCGCCAACATGCCCTCAACCCCCGAAGCGATTGAAGTCTTCCTCGATAACGGCGTGTCCTTCGGCCCGGCCAAAGCGGCCAATGCCGGCGGTGTGGCCACCAGTGCTCTGGAAATGTGCCAGAACTCCATGCGGTTGAGCTGGACCTTTGACGAGGTCGATACCCGCCTGAAGATGATTATGAACGCCATCTATGATCAGTGCGTCAAGGCCTCCGATGCCTACGGCGCCAAAGGCAACCTCGTGGCCGGTGCCAATATTGCCGGCTTCCTGAAAGTCGCCAAGGCCATGATGGCTCAGGGGGTTGTCTAAGCAGCCTGCCAGGCATCACAAATTTGTTGAAATTTCCAGGAATCCCCTTGCCGCATGGTAAGGGGATTCTTTATTATACCTAACTGTATAAAATCAATTACGATGCCAATAAAAACCCTNNCCTTGCGGGGACTATACTATGGATCGATTTCCTTATCCCAGTTCCGGGCTTAATCATTTGGATGAAATGCTGGGCCGGTTTCAGTACGGCGATAACGTTGTCTGGCAGGTCGATGATCTTATCCAGTACAAGCAGCTTGTAATCCCCTATGTGCAGCGGGCCATCCGGGAACACCGCAAGATGATTTACGTGCGATTTGCCCAGCATGAACCGCTTCTCGAACCGCAGCCCGGCCTGACCATCATTGAGCTGGATGCTGATACCGGATTTGAGACGTTTTCCACCCAGGTCCATACCATCATCTCACAGCAGGGCAAAGGCGCCTTTTATGTCTTTGACAGCCTGTCGGACCTGCTGACGTCCTGGGCGACGGACCTGATGGTCGGTAATTTCTTTATGGTCACCTGCCCTTATCTGTATGAACTGGATACGATAGCCTATTTTGCCCTGCTGCGGAATTATCACTCGTTTCAGACCGTAGCCCGCATTCGCGGCACGACCCAGTTGCTGCTGGACGTCTATCATGTCGAGGATACCGTCTATATCCATCCGCTGAAGGTCTGGAACCGCTATTCACCGACGATGTTTTTACCTCACCGTGACGAGCAGGACCGCATGACGCCGGTGACCAACAGCGTCGATGCGGCTCGGCTGTTTTCCTATATCTCCGACCAGGCCCGCGCCGCAACCCGGCGCAAGCTGGATTACTGGGATCAACTTTTTTTGCAGGCCGAGGAGATGCTCAATGACCCGACGATGCAGACCCAGCAGGAACAGGCGGTTGATAAACTGTGCCGCATTATGATGTGTCGTGAAGACCGGATGCTCACGCTGGTCAAACGCTATTTTTCGCTGCGGGATTTGCTGGATGTCAAGGCCCGGCTGATCGGCACCGGCTACATCGGCGGCAAGGCTGTTGGCATGCTCCTGGCCCGCAAGATTCTCCAGCAGGATGCGGATTTCGACTGGCGTCAGCGGCTTGAAAAACATGATTCGTTTTATATCGGCTCGGATATTTTTCATTCCTATATCGTGCAGAACGGCCTCTGGAAACTCCGCATGGAGCAAAAAACACAGGAAGGTTATTTTTCAAAGGCCGAGCCGCTGGCTCAGGGATTACGCAAGGGTAAGTTCTCCAACGAACTCCGCGAACAGTTTCAGGAAATGATTGAATACTTCGGCCAGTCTCCGATTATCATTCGTTCCAGCAGTCTTCTGGAAGACAGCTTCGGCAATGCGTTTGCCGGCAAATATGAAAGCCTGTTTCTGGTCAACCAGGGCGACCCGGAAGACCGTTATGAGCAGTTTGAAAATGCCGTACGGACGATTTATGCCAGCACCATGAGCGAAGATGCTCTGACCTATCGTCTGCAGCGGGGGCTGGATCAACTGGATGAGCAGATGGCGCTGCTGGTTCAGCGTGTTTCGGGTACCCATCACGGTCCGTATTTTTATCCGGATATGGCGGGCGTCGGGGTTTCGTATAACACCTTCGTATGGAACAAGGA
>DLFY01000199.1:1390-7448 GCA_002482415.1 Phycisphaerales bacterium UBA7708 | reverse complement strand
GTCGAAGCCGCCGCACGGTTATCCTGCCAGACCACTACCCCATTGTATATCGCCGGCCCGGATTCATCCCAGTCGCCGCTGCTGATGGCAAACTCCTCCATCGTTGTCAGGTTCAGTCCATAGACATCCGCCAGGTTCGGGTCATTGCGATAATCCTGCCAGACGACCACGTCTCCCCATACCGCCGGGCGGTTCTGGTTGCCCGCTGCGGTGCAGATCGCCAACTCAGCCCCCGTCGCAAGGTTCAATCCATAAATATCTATGCCCGTCTGGTCGTAATTGCGCTTATCCGCCCAGACGACAAGATCTCCCTGAATCTTCGGCATGCCCTGTTCCGATTGGGCATCTGCCAGCGGGTACGATCTGCCCCGTACCGTCACGCCCTCCAGCACCGACGAAGCCGCCTCGCTGAGGTTAAACGTTACTGTCCCCTCGATGACGGTTGCTGCCACGACATTGGGATCTGCCGGATTGACGCCGGCCACGGTGATGCCTCGCCCGCCNNCCCGCCGTACCAGAAATTCTCACGGTACACGCCCGGCCGGACTTCCACCCGGTCTCCGTGCCACGCCGCGAAAATCGCTTCCTGAATCGAGCTAAAATCCGCCGTGCCGTCGCCGGCCACGGTCAAAACCGCCCCATATCCGTATATTCCGGACAGAATAAACAAGATTAATACGCTTTTCATCGATAAAATCTCCCTGTCCCCGAGATTGTACCCAGCCTAATCCCTGTTTTCAATTCTGAAATTTATCGGACCTGCCCCTGTACTGACGTGTTTGTGCTAATTCTGCGATGCAGGCTGGTCTAATGCGACAAATTCATGCCGTGGAATGACCTGGTGTTGAACATGCCAGACTCGAAAACCCAAAGGACGCGAATCGAGATTCCTGCTGGTTGCCTCCCCATTGACCATCTGGATGATGTTGTATGAGTTCAGGATTAATTTATGGGTGTGTCCCCCTAATACTGCCGCGACCTGGTAGCGCTCAAACAGGGTCAGAAGTTCTGCTCGTTTTTCCTTCGGCAGATTCATATACTCGTCCGGCTCATTGGCCTGTTTGCAGAACAGGGGATAGTGCCCGACGACAAAGATTTGCTGTCCTTTNNCCCTCTTTGAGGCTTTCTTTCAGCCAGGTATCCTGTTTTTCCGTCTCGCCCTCTACAGGATTTTTCCAAAGCTGAGTATTAACGAAGATAAAAGCAGCTCCCTTGTGCTCAACCACAACATAATCCTGCCCCAGCCGCTGACGATAAGCCTGCAGCGAAGCAGGCGTCGGTTCATTGCCGACATCGTGATTTCCCGGCACACAGTAATACGGCATGGACAGGCCGTTTGCGATCTCTTTGAAATCAGCATAGGAGCGGTCATCGGCAGTGTTGACCATATCCCCGCAGATGACAACCATCTCCGGCCGCAGGGCATTGATCTGCCGAACGGCCTGCCGGAACGACGCCTTGTCCTGTTCGTACTCGGAAAACCCCAGTTGCGGATCGCAAACCTGTACAAAAGTGAATACTTCGACCGGCTGGACTTTCACTGACTGTGCCCGGCACGAGACCAAAAACATCGTCGCAAGACCAACCAGCAGCATGTTCACTACGTTCCGGATACTACAGAACTTTAAATTCATCATCGTTATATTTACCATTTTTCAGTTGAATCATAAACGACATCTTGGAAAGGCAACCTGACGTAATTATATCTACTTTTTGCATTTATTGTTTTTTGAGTTTTCAACCCGCAGGGTTCAATCCGAATAGCTCCGGGTAAGCNNTAAGCGAAGCGAAACCCGGAGAAGCAAGCCAGCACCTCCCACCCAACCCCGAATGGTGTTGAACTTTTCCTATGAAGCAAAACTTTATCATCTCTGAGGCTCCTTATAAAACTCCGAGACAATGAACTTGTTATCAAACTTAATTTTCCGTAAAGTGCTCTTCGACCAGATCGCACAGGATGTGATAAGCCAATTGGTGGATTTCCTGTACCGTGGATGTCGGGCCGTTCAGGGCTATGCATACATCGGACATCTGCTCCAGCGGGGTATTGCTCTTGCCGGTAAAGGCGAGGATTTTTGTCCCTTTTGCCCTGGCGGTTTTGACGGCGGCGATGACATTCTTTGAGGTGCCGCTGGTCGAAAACGCCCACAGTACATCCCCCGGTGCCGCCAGACCTTCCATCTGCCGGCTGAAGACCTGCTCAAAGCCGTAGTCATTGCCGACCGAAGTCAGAATCGACGTATCCGTCGTCAGCGCCACCGCAGGCAGCCCCCGGCGTTCCCGCCGGAACCGTCCGACCAGTTCCGCCGCAATATGCTGACTGTCAGCCGCCGACCCGCCGTTGCCGCAGATATAGATACACCCGCCTTGCTCCAGGCAGCCAATCAGCAGCTTTGCTGCCGCGGGAAGAACCGTTAATGCAAATGTCTCCAGTTGCATCAAGACTTCTTTATGTTTTTTGATCTCACTTATAATCGCACTATCCATACCATGTCTATCCAGAAAAAAGGGTAAGTTCTGTTTTTCACATTCACTTGACAAACAGTTCAACTCAGTATATACTATTATTAGAAGTCCGATACAAGCGAACGTCGGCTCCATGCCGTGTGTTTTCCGGGCAAGCCCCTGAAAACCTAGCTTGTTCCGGGCTTTATTTTTTGTAAGGTTAAAGGATTACGCTCCGAATAATATTCCCCGTAGGCGTTGCTTCGTTTGTCGTCCAAATCGATGATTAATCGAAACTGATGGGCCAGAAGGTTGAAAAAACGGTCTTCGCCTTTTTCATACAGCCGCTGCAAAGCCCACAGAAAGTAATCAATGACCTGCAGTCCGGCAAATTCGTTCGGATACGCCGGCTGAATCTGAACCTTATTATTAACGGATATTCCGTATTTGCTCTGAAAATTCCTGCGAGCTTTTTCAATGGCAGTTTGCAGGGCTTCAAGTCGGTCGGATTTGCCCCTTCGTGCAAAAATAATAATATTGTCACTGACTTTATGCAGCAGGTTGCGAAATAGTCTTTTAATTAAATCATCGTAAACCTGGTTATCTGTCAGCTTGATTCCAAACGATGAATACAATCGTTTGGCCTCCTGTGCCAAAGCCATTTTTCGTCGAATGATAACCTGAGCTTTTAAGTCCATCCCGCACAGAGCCTTGAATACTTCGCGGCGTACCTCGGGAAGATCATTTTTAGCATGAAAAAAAAGAGCTGTTTTGCCGCTGTTTTTTTGCATGGATGGAACCCCGGCAAAATAAGGATCTGACAGCAGGCCATCACGCAGAGAATTCAATTGTTGACAAACCGATTCGGGATTCGGGATGCAGATAGTCCCAATCATAAAAAAGGCAGAAACACCTTCTGTTCCGACAAGACATCGTCCTTTGCGATCAAATAATGTTAAATCGCCGGATTCATCCACATAATAATACTGTTTGCATGCTGGCTCAGTCATTGAGTTGCCAAGCTAATGGTTATTGTCTGCTTCCTTGCCAGAGCCAGACTGTCCATGAGTCTGTGTATTGTGTTTTTTGGGACGCCGACGAAAACGCCCCGGCCGTCCTCCGCCTTGCCGCTGCGATGGTTTGCCGCCTTCACGCCCGGCGTGTTGCTGCTGCCGGCCGCCATGCTGCATTTGCGGTTCCTGGCCAATCCAGCGGGGCTCGATCTTGTTTTTCCGAAACAGCAGTTTCAGTTTACCCATCTCCGACTGAACGATAAAAGTCAGTGCCTTGCCTTCCCGGCCCATGCGGGCGGTGCGGCCGGTGCGGTGGGTGTAGGCTTCCAGTTGCCGCGGAAAGTCGTAGTTAATCACATGCGTCACGTGGGAAAAGTCCAGCCCGCGCCCGGCAATATCCGTGGCCACCATATAGCGTATCTGCATCTGGCGGAACCGCCGGAACAGGCTGGTTCGTCGGGATTGTTCCAGCCCGCCGTGAATGATCTCAACCGAGTCTGTCTTGGACCGCAGGCGGTCATAGAGTTTATCGGCGCTGTTGCGGCTGTTGCAGAACAGGATCGCCTGCTTGGGGTCTTCCTGTTCCAGATAGTGAATCAGTGACTCCAGCCGATGGCCGGGCTTGACCAGCATAAAATAGTGCTCCAGCGTATCCGGCGCGATCTGGTCAAGGTTGAGTTCCACGACCGCAGGGTCTTTGAGATAGCGCTGGGCCAGGGCCTTGATTTCCTTGGGCATGGTCGCCGAAAACAGCATGGTCTGATGCTCATGCACCAGGCACGAAAAGACGAACTCTACATCCGCCAGAAAGCCCAGCTTGAGCATCTCGTCGGCCTCATCCAGCACAAACGTTTCCACCTCCGACAGCCGCAGGGGAGTGTTATACAGCAGATCAATCAGCCGCCCGGGAGTGGCGACCAGAATCTGCACCCCGTGGGTTAGTTTGCTGGTCTGGGTTTCCATCGAAAAGCCGCCATAGACGGCAAACGGTGCCACCTGGGTATGCTTGGCAATCGCGGCAATCTCGGCGACATACTGCAAAGCCAGCTCGCGGGTCGGCACCAGAATCAGGGCCTGCACCGCCTTTTTGTTCGGGTCCACCCGCTGAATCAGCGGAATCGCGCAGGCGGCGGTCTTGCCCGAGCCGGTCTCGGCGGTGGCAATCATATCGCGCTGGCTCATTACCAGCTTGAAGGTCTGTTCCTGAATCGGGGTCAGGTCTGTCCAGCCCAGGTCGGACAGGGATTTCAGGATATCGGGCTTTAATCCAAGTTCATCAAAACGCATAAAGGTCTTCCAATCATGTTCCTATAATACATCAATATTCAGTATCAGGATAGACCAACTCCGCTTACAATGCAAGCCCAATCTGGGGACATAAAAAAAGCCCCCTCTGGACAGAGGAGGCTTTTGGGGATTAGGGGTGTATCTATATCGTTATTCTTCTGTATTGTCTTTCAGCTCGCGAATCCAGACATTGCGGAACCGCATCGGATTGCCATGGTCCTGCAGGCACAGGGGGCCGGTGGGGCCGTGGGGTTCGTATCTGGAACGGGTTTTATGGAAGGTGGTGCCTTCGATCTGCCAGTTATCCTGAATCAGGACGCCATTCTGCAGGACGGTGATGGTGGCGGGTTTTTCAACCACATCCCCTTTGAACACGGGGGCATGGAAAACCACGTCATAGGTCTGCCATTGGCCAGGCTGGCGGCAGACATTGACCATCGGAGGTTTCTGGCCGTAAATGGCGCCGCACTGGCCGTCGGCATAGGTGGGATTGTTGAACGAATCCAGCACTTGCAGCTCGTACTTGCCCATGAAGAAAACGCCGCTGTTGCCGCGACCCTGGCTGTCGCCTTTGANNGTGCAGAATTCGATGTGAAGCTGGCAGGAGCCGAAGGTCTGTTTGGTGCGGATTTCGCCGCCTTTGTTGGTGACTTCCATATAGCCGTTTTCGACTTTCCACTTGGCGGGGCTGCCGTCGCCGGAGCTTTGCCAGGCCGACAGGTCTTTGCCGTCAAACAGGACGATGGCATCGGACGGGGGCAAGGTGGGTTCCGCGCCCGGGGTGATTACCGGGGGTACCGGACGGGACATATCAAGTACTTCCCACTTATAAACCTTTTCGGCCGCGCCGGCAACCAACGCGATTGCGGCAAGGATGACTGTCACTTTAAAAGCCATGCGTTTCATCATTAACTCCTTAAAAAATATATAGTTCGTTTTGAGACCATGATGGTCTTTTTAGATTGACGACCTATCCGACTCATCGGTAACGGCCATTTTTCTATCCGCCGAATTTTGGGCAGCCGGTGTTGGAGCACCCGTGGCACCCGCCTGCAGGGCGAGGCGGTTCTTTGACTACGGCCGAGAAACTGGAGAACTGCTTTTCCATCGACTTGCCGCAATCGGNNGCCGGACTTGACGAGAACTTCTTCTATCTTACCGCAGGATAAGCATTTATATTCAAATATGGGCATTGTTGTTTCCTTGTTATCAGGTATTCATGTTACAGGTTAACAGAATATCGTGTAATGCGGTTTCCTGCAAGTGCAATTTAGCTGCCGGCGGCCGGCATCCAGCTTTCAAATTGGGTTCGT
>DLFY01000199.1:0-1323 GCA_002482415.1 Phycisphaerales bacterium UBA7708 | reverse complement strand
TCCGGTTCTATGCCGCGAGGACGCACGGGGTAATGCAATTCTACACAGGCGCGACGGGGGAAATTGGGTTCGTTTGGTAAAATACGGGTATGCAGGTATACAGGAATACAAGTATACAAGAATTGGAATTTGGGTTTGTTTGGTAAAATACAGGTATGTACGTATATAGGAACACAGGTATACAGGGATTGGAAATTGGCTTTGTTTTGATTTTTTGTGTTCATTGAATTCTCTTTCTGATTCAATCTTATATGGCTCCTTTTTAGCTTCTTTTTCCTTCTGCCCGTCCTTCCTGAGCAGGCCCTATATATATGCTGGATGGGGAGGAAAAGTTGCTAACAAAATCGGAAATATTACAAAAAGAGTGTAGGGATACATGGATACAAGAAGGCAGGAATTGGCGATTTTCGATTGCAGAAATTTACAATTTTCATTTTTGATTTTCCACAAAAATGATGGGGGATAAAGTCAGGTATTTTTTTGACAAATGGGATTAAAATGGGTAGAATAAAGTCTTCTTTTTGTGGATTTTGGGAAAAAGGGAATTTTTCGGGAGTCATTTTAATAATGTAGGAGTTTAACGAAGGAAGCGTCTTATTTATTGGAGGATACAGCGATGTTCGGCCGGAGTTTTGGGGTCTTGGTGGTATCGGTAGTTTTAAATTTGTCGGTGATTTCTTTGGGAGCGACCTACGGCGGCGGGAGCGGGACGAGGGTGAATCCCTATCAAATCTGGACGCCTGAGCAGTTAAATACCATTGGGGCTAATCCTGATGACTGGCGGAAACGCTTTATCCTGATGGCTGACATTGATATGTCTGCTTATACGGGNNCGATTCTAGAATAAAATTTACCGGTACATTTGACGGCAATGACCATATCATTCGTAATCTTACCTATAAGACCAGTTCAAATGGTTATGTCGGATTATTTGGTTGTGCTGAAAACGCCGTGATTAAGAATCTTGGCCTGGAGAATATCTCGATATCATCCTATTATGGTGGTTCTGTCGGCGGCCTGGCAGGTATTAACTATTCAGGAACCATTATTTCATGCTATGCAACCGGTTCAATCAATTCAAAATGCAGCTCTGAGGGCATTGGTGGTTTGGTTGGGGATAATATAAATGGCAAACTAACCGATTGTTTTTCATCCTGTTCTGTTGAAGATGTGTATGGAACGGATATCGGAGGGCTGGTTGGATTGAATACGGGCGTGCTGGTTTATTGTCGCGCAACCGGGTCGGTTAAAGGGTGGGACGAGGTGGGAGGATTAGTAGGAAATAACCGAGGGCCGATTTTCAATTGTTATGCAGCCGGTTCA
>DLFY01000124.1:3670-15094 GCA_002482415.1 Phycisphaerales bacterium UBA7708 | reverse complement strand
CTTTTTGAGAAAATCACCCGGAACACCCTCGAGATACTGGCCTGCTTTATTAAAATCAGCGTCGATAACCGCCTGCCAGAATCGGCGAGCCGTCTCAAGAGCTGCCTCGTCATTGGTCATCTGGCCCTGTTCAAGGCCGACCGCCTGTGTGGTCTGATCCACTCGCATCACATCGGCCGGCGGATTCAGCACGAACACCTCTGCGTTTGCCGGCTGATTATAATCCAGGTACTTGATGCTTCCGAGGAATACATACTGTCCATCTTTCATGGCATATTTTTCGATTTGCTCCAGGAGCAGGGTTTCGGGATTGACTTTAAAGACATCCCGGAAGCCATTGGTTGTGGAAGTGATAATAATCGGCTGGTCCTTGGAACGCGAGTCCTGAATTTCGATTTGCACTTTTTCATTGCTTTGAGAGTGATAAAGATTCTCGACGATTAACTTCGGGTCAAAGTCGGTATATGACATTTTCAGTCGGGCCAGCATGGCTTCTTCGCGGACCACAGCAACGCTGTTTTTCTTTTTAAACCAGACTTCCGCTTTTCCTTCCTGCCAGACGACATCCTTGGGACCATCGACTGTGTTGGGGAAATTCATGCGTAAGTTCTGAAGCTGGCCGTTCTCNNCGCCTTCCCCCGCCGGGTCACATTTCAAGTGAATGAATCGCAGGCTGCGATTGGCTTCTATTGTCTGCTCAATGGCATAGGCTGTGGTTACAGTTTTGTCCAACTGAGTTAACGATACCAGTGCCGCGATGATGACGATTGCCGCGGCGGCAAATTTGATGGTTCTTTTCATAAATAATCTCCTGACAAAGTGAATGGGAATCGATTGTTTTTGCGGTTTGTCAGAAGAGGTTTCGATTCGGCTCATCACATCATGGACAAAGGAATCGCCGGAGGGAACGGCCTGAGCCAACTGCTCCAATTGGTCTTCAATTTTGATGTCCGGATTCATGGGTCTATTCCTTTATTTGATTTCGCAGATTCTGGTGCGCCCGCGAGAGCTGCTTGGTGACGGTTCCGACGCTGCGGCCTGTGATATGGGCAAGCTCACGGACGGTATGGCCGCCAAAGTACCGCAGCATGACAACCTGCCGTTCCGATTCGCCCAGCTGCATCAGGCACTTCAAAAGCTGCTGTTTTGTCTCGTCGAGATGTCCATTTTGCTGGTGGGCCGGGAGTTGGCCGGCCGCATCGAGGGATGTTTCCGGTTTTTTTCTATCGGCAACATCCAGTGCACATCGGCGGACGATCATCATCAGCCACGGACCAAAGGCGTCGGCCCTGTTCAGGCGACCAAGCTGCTGGTAGGCCTTAACGAAGGCCTCCTGGGCGGCGTCCTCGGCGGCATGATAATTGCCGAGGACATGCATCGCCACAGCCCTGGCCGGACGCTCATAGCGGCGTACCAACTCCGCATAGGCGTCTTTTGAGCCATCTAAAACCTCTTTGACTAAAACTGCATCCGATAATGTCACTGAAGGCCTCCAGTTTTCCAGCAGAACCTTTCTATCGCACAAACGGGTTAGTCGGAACCGGTTACCGACATCACCGCAATCTGCACCATACCAGATTCCGCTGGGATTAACTAATCCATTATTATAGACCGAAGATGGGGCAAAAATGCGACAAAAAAACAAAAAAAGCCGGACAAGACGCATCCGGCTATAATTCTGGTATATTGCGATAAAGGTTATTGTGATAAAAGTTTCAGGAAATCCGCTTCCTGGGCGATGAATTCCACATGCCCGTCGGCGAATCCCACATTGATTCCCTCACCCCAGGTCTGGTAAGACTCGTAAATGACGACGTTCTTTTGAGGCGGGACTGTGTTTTTAGGCGGGATATACATGTGGCCTTCGATCTGGATGTCGTCCTGTCCGGCGATGGATTCGAGGGTCTGAGGCCATTGACCGTTATTGGTACTGGCATACTTGAAACACGCCAGAAGCATCTTTTTGATATTGACCATCGACTGCCCATGGGATTGAAGTTCTCCATAACGTGCAACATCTTCCAGTGGAGCAATGGACCTGGAGGAGTCCTCGGGAAGCGGCTGTTCCAGCGGAGGCATTTGCGATTCTATCTGCTGGAGCTGTTCCGGCGACATATCCACCACGGACAAATCGCCCATAATGACCCGGTATGCGCCATCCTCTGTTTTCCATCGCAGCAGGATCGATTGCGCGTCGCCGGGGGTGACGACCTTGCCGTAGTNNGGCCGGGTCTTTCTGGTCCTGCACCAGCGTCATATAAAACATCGCCAGCGACTGAATCGGCATCATGATATCCATGGTCTTCTGGAGTGCCTGGTCCTGAGCTTTCTTCATCGCCTCTTCTTTGGTCAGGCCTTCAAACTGAGCGGGATCGAACTGTTTTTTCATGGCGGCTTCGTCTCTGGGTGCCTTTTGTATGCCGTCTGACAGTCCAGTCATGCTCAGGTTTTCCGGGTAGCTTCCGGTCAGTTCCAGATAGGCCTTCAAACCCGCGACAGCCGACTGCTCATCCATTTTGGGCAACTGCATTTTCGGCAGCGCCGTGTAATCGTCCGGGATTTGCGGGATAAAGGCTGCGGCATCCACCTCCAGATTCCACTGAAAAGGATTTATCACCGAGTGCATTTTTGTTTTGCCTTCGTTCATGTCCATTTCCATGTCCATCTGGACGGGATAACCGGTTTGGGTATCCACCCAGAGACGGACCACGATTTGTTCCGCAACTCCGCCGGCCAGCGCCGGGTCGGTGGATTCGAAGCCTTCGACCTCGATGCCGTCCAGTGTGGATTTGCCGAGGGATTTATATTGCGAGTTCACCATCTTTTCAATCCATTCCCGCGGGTCCTGATTCTGCTGTTTAATCCTGGACAGGAGGTCATCGTTTAAATCGATTTCCATATATTTTTTCATTTCAGGCATCACGGAAACCAGCTTTTTCTGATCGGGCAGCAGATAGGTGATCGAGCCGGGCTGGTCGTTCATATCCATTTCCATCTTCATGCCGTAATCGGCTGAAATCCAGACGGCACCGCTGACATTCATAGGTGCATTGGAGGCGGTTAACGGCTGGCCTGTTGTGGTAACGTGCATTTTGTAGAAAATGGCCCTGGCCTGCTGAACACGCTGGACAACATCGGCCAGGACAATACCGGTAGTCCCCTGATCAAGAATGGAAATGCCGCCGATGACAGCAAAAATCACACAGGCGGCAACTGCAAATTTTATCATTCGTTTCATGGAAAATCTCCTTGTCCCCGCAACCGGGGTCATAATCTGTGTTTGTGTTGGGTCCATACGATTCAGAGTCTGGCGAATCAATTCATCCGATGGGCCCTGCGGAATGGGCATTCTCCGCAACGCATCTATCGCCTGATTCAGTTTGTCATTTGGATTACTCATAAGCCTTACTCCGAAATTCCTCTTTGACGGCAGCGGAGGATAAAAGACGCTGAAGTTTCTCTCGGGCCCGGCTGATTAACACGCCCACGTAGCCGGTCTGAACTTGTAACTGTGCTGCGATTTGACGGTAGTTCAAGTCATTGAATGTCTGCAGGCAGAAAGCCTGGGCTTCCAGGTCAGGCAATGTAACCAGAGCCTGCCGAAGACGGTCGGACAATTCATGGGCCAGTACGGATTGCAGCGGATCGAATGAGGTGTCCGGACAGTCATTACAATCCATCGGCATCGCGGCTTTGGAAGCCTGGATGCGTTTGCGCAGCAGGTCAATGGCTTTGCGGGTGGCCAGCCGATTCAGCAAAGCAGGCCAGTGGCGTACGCTTTCCTGCCGGCTGATCTGGACTGCATTCAGGAATACGTCCTGAAAGCAATCGCCGGTATCGGCCTCGTTACCCAGGAGCCGATACGCCGTTTTCCAAACCATCGGCCCATATTCAGTGATAATCTTTTGCCAGTCCAAAAATGTCTTCCCGTCTTTTCAATGTCCTTTAACTGCCGTCACGGTATTTGTCGCAGGACAAGGGATTTTCTTACAGATATTTTATTTTTTGATGGATGAAAAAGCCAAAACAATCCGGGAATTGAGCTGGCTACTATGCCGCAAATATGGACTATGATTAATGTTTTTCAGTTATTTTTCTGCCGCAGCAAGTCCGGACGGCGTTTGGACAGCCATTGGGGAAGGTCTTTACGGGTCGCATTTTTCCACAGGCCGGTGCCGGATTGTATGGCCTGATTCTGCAATTCGAAATAGGTATCAAAGTGGGTATGCTCATACGGTAAATACGCGTATCCGTAGCCTTCGGCAAGAATACGCTGATTGAGAATGGTTCCATCCGGCAGGCGGATATAGGCCAGCAGCCGGCCGTATTTATCGCGCTGGTCTGCCTTTGAATCCAACAGGACAATAACAGTCTTGTTTTTACATAATCGGCGTGTAAATTCCGAGGCCTCCGGCCCGAAATACATCACGCCGGTCTGCGGATTTTTGGTTTCAGGGGTATCTATACCCAACAGACGGACTCGTGTTGTCGGATATTCCTTGTCGGGTATTTTCAGGTCGATGGTATCACCATCAATGACAGCCGTAACCAAAAACTGCTGCTCATGATATTTTTTCCAGTCTTCGGATTGATACAGGCTGGACTTGACCGTCTGGCGGACAGAAACGCCTGCCCATCGGTCCAGCATCATCCATGCCGGCAAAATAAAAAGGAAGAACAGCACCAACAGTGTGTTCTTCCTTGTTCTGCTTATTGCGTATCGTTTGCGGCGTTTGCCCATGACTCCATTCCGCATCACCGCCGGTCCTTCGGCGGCAATTCACCCTTTCGGGTGCGACCTGCGTCGCCGATTCGATTATTTCGGTTGTTTCCGCTTATCGACGGTCTTATCCAGTTCGAACGCGTTGCAGACCGCTTCATAGGCCTTCATCGCATCTTTGATGTCCACCAAACAACTGATGCGGATTTCACTGGTGGTGATGGCTTCGATGTTAACCTTCAGATCGGCCAAAGCCTTGAACATGATATTGGCCACGCCGTAATGCGACCGCATACCGACGCCAACGACAGACACCTCGGCGATGTCTTCACGGACAAAAACATTGTCGCAATGAACCTGTCCGCGAATCTTCTCGATGGTTTCCTTGGCGGTCAGCAGGTCGGACTTGCCGACGGTAAAGGACACATTCGCCTTTTCCGTATTGATTTCGGTCTGAATGATATCATTGACGACGACCTTGGCCGCGGCCAGATGCTCGAAAATACGAGCGGATATGCCGGGTTTGTTGTCGACGCCAATCATCGTGATTTTTGCAAGTTCTTTTTGTACGGTAGCACCGGATACGAGAATACCTTCCATTTGGGGGACCTCATGAGTAATATATGTACCTTCATTTTCGTTCATACTGCTGCGAACGTGAATTGTGACGTTGTATTTCTTGCCGAACTCGATGGAACGGCTGTGCATGACGCCGGCGCCGAGGCTGGCCAGTTCCAGAATCTCGTCATAGCTGATCTGCTTCATCTTGACGGCATTTTTGAAAATGCGGGGATCGGCGGTGTAAATGCCGTCCACATCGGTATAGATTTCACAAAACGACGCACCCAGCGCTGCGGCCAGAGCTACCGCACTGGTATCGGAACCGCCGCGGCCGAGGGTGGTAATATTGCCTTCATCGTCCATTCCCTGGAATCCGGCGACAAAAACGATGTACCCCTCATCAAGCTTTTTCTTGATAACCGAGCCGTCAATGCTCTTAATGCGGGCTTTGGTATAAGAATCGTCGGTCATCATCCGGACCTGGGCACCGGTAAAGCTGACAGCCTTGTGCCCCATTCCTTCCACCGCCATCGCCAGCAGTGAAACGGTCTGCTGCTCGCCGGTGCTCAGGAGCATATCCATCTCCCGCTTGGGGGGATTGGGATTGACTTCTTTGGCGTCGGCGATCAGCTCGTCGGTCTGCTGACCACGGGCGGAGGCGACGACAACCACCTGGTTGCCCTGCTGCTGGGCTCGAATGGCACGCTGTGCAGCCCGCTTGATTTTCTCGGCGTTGGCTACAGAGGTACCGCCAAATTTTTGTACAAGAATCGACATAGGTTCTTTGTCCTGCTGAAAACGATATCAAGACCCGCTGTCCGGCCCCTGCCGGCAGTGAGTACACAAATGGGGTACTATATCTGCCTGACCCGCGTTTGTCAATTAAGTTTTTGGTGAATTTGGCCGCCCCAAATCTCTTTCTGGATATTCCGCAATGAAAAGTTTTGACATCAGCCCGGCGGCGGCGTATAATCCCGGGGTGTTTTTGTCGCCAATCATAACTACTTTACAGACAAGGCCTTCAGGCCTGTCGTAGTGGTAAGGAAAGGGGAATACGATGATATTAAAGACCTCCGGTCACAGTGTATGGATCATGCTGACGACAGCGGTGCTGCTGACGGCGGGCGGGTGTGCAAATCAGTTTGGCAAGCAGCCCACCGAAGCCCAACTCATC
The DNA here is from genome assembly GCA_002482415.1 of Phycisphaerales bacterium UBA7708. Lineage (GTDB taxonomy): Bacteria > Planctomycetota > Phycisphaerae > Sedimentisphaerales > Anaerohalosphaeraceae > Anaeroglomus. Next base: position 8,639 of record DLFY01000124.1, on the reverse strand, counting down.
GCCGAGCAGTTGGAAGAGCAGAAAGAGCTGGCCGTCAGTCTGTATGTCGATGCGCTGATGCTTAATGAAATCGATGCCCATCAGGACGCCCTTAAAAAGCTGGAACTGGCCACGGATCTGAACCCGCAATTTGCCCTGGCCTATTCGATGAAAGGCGACATCTACCAGAAACAGCAGGATTACCCCAAAAGCGCCGATGCCTATGAGCGTGCCACCGAACTGGACCCCTGGTCGTTCAAGGATTTCTTCAATCTCGGCAAAGTCTCCGAAGCGATGAAGGAATTTGCCCGCGCCGTCAGGGCGTATGCCAATGCCTGCAAGCTGGACCCCGGCCATTACGAATCGCATTATAAGGCGGCCCGCTGCTATTATGAATTGAAAGAATATGAACCCTCCCTCGAATATGCCAACAAAGCCAAGACCCTGAATCCATCATCCGGCGAGGTCGAAGCCCTGTTCGGCGATGTCTTTGAGGCCCAGAAAAATCATGCCGAGGCGATTGACTCCTATCGCCGGGCGCTGGAAATGAAGGGCAATGACCCCAATATCATGGTACCGCTGGCGGTGTGCTATCTGCGGACCGGGCGATTTACCGCTGCCCGGGAATTGCTGACCGATGTTATTGCCAAAGACCCCAAAAACGGCCCTGCCTATCAATACATCGGATATGCCCAATTGAAATTAAAGGAAACCGACGCGGCCATCGAAAGCTACAAGAAATCCGTTCAGATCAATGATAATGACTGGATGGCCCACAAGGGACTGGGTGTGGCTTATATGCTTCTGGCGATTAAAAACAACGACGAGAAGCTTAAAGTACTGGCCGTCGAGCAGTGGAATATTTCTTTGAATATCAAGCCGGACCAGCCGGAACTGCAGGCCCTGTTGGAAAAACATAAATAAGGATAAGGCAGGATTCTTCAAGACAACACGTCACTAATGCTGCTTTTTGAACCATACAGGTCGATATGAATAATCCCGAATCGCAAACACCTCACCACGCCGGACGCAGATTTCCGGATATCACGGGACATTTACTGTTCTGGCCGATTGCCATCGGAGGAGCAGCGTTTGACCTCTGGAGCAAAAAAGCGGTGTTTGACTGGCTGCCCTCGATACCCGACCAGAAATATGTGATTATCGAAGGGTATTTTAATTTCATCCTGCGGGTCAATCTCGGTGCCGCGTTCAGCCTGTTCTTTGGCCAGCGGACATTTTTGACCGGGATTTCAATTGCGGCATTCCTGGTCGTAATCGGCATCTTTTTATTCAGCGGGATTCACCGCCGCATCATGCAGATTGCACTGGGCTGCATGCTCGCAGGGATTATCGGCAATCTCTATGACCGTGCGTTCAATGAGGGGATGGTGCGGGATTTCATCGATGTCACGATTCCGATCATCGGTTATAACTGGCCGACGTTTAACATTGCCGACAGTCTGCTGTGCATCGGGGTGGGACTGCTGATTATCGCCAACCTTACTGCTCAAGCTGATCCAGCACACGGTCCTCAACAAACAAAGGCACGTTGAGGCCGGAAGCCAGGCCCAGGGCATCCGAAGGCCGGCTGTCCACTTCAATCAGATTTTTGCCCTGCCGGATATAAATAATCGCATAAAAGGTGTGGTCGCGCAGGTCGGTAATGACCACTTTTTCAACCGTGCCGCCTAACTGCTCAATCACCCGGGCCAGCAGGTCATGCGTCAGCGGTCGCGGCAATTCGATCCCCTTGAGCCGGCGGTCTATCGCCAGAATCTCGGGCATCCCGATGACAATGGGAAAACTCCGCCCCCCCTGCAGTTCCTTCAGGACAATCACCTGCTGATCGACGGATTCATTAATCAGGATTTGCGACAGTTCCATCGGGATTTCCATACGCAGCCTTTCAATTAGGCCAGTTCGGCCAGGTTTTTATTCACCGCGTCGAGCTGGTCGGTCAGGTCTTTGAGCTTCTGGCGGCTCTGTTCGACAACCTCCGGCTTGGCCCGGCTGACAAAGCTTTCGTTGGAGAGCTTGGCCTGCAGAGGTCGGATACCGTTTTCGATGAATTCCTTTTGCTTTTGCAGACGCTGCCGCTCGGCCTCCACATCCACGACATCGTGAACATAAATCTGCATTTCCTCGACAATCGCAGCAGCGGAATTGGCGGGNNGGCGGGCTTGGCGGCATCGGCCTCGATAATCAACTGTTCCATCCCGGCCAGTTCGCAAATCAGATGACTGCCGTCACGCAGCATCCCAAGACGGCTTTGCGGGGCAACAAGGGTCCCAATCAGCCGCTTGGCAGGATGAATGTTGTATTTATTGCGGATATCGCGGATGGCCCCGATGCAGTTTTGCAGCGTTTCAATCTGCCGCTCAATCTCCGGGGCGATAAACGCATCCAGGCCGGCAGGCCATGGAGCAACCATAATCGACTCCGCCGAGGGGGCCGCGGCCAGTGTCCCCAGCCTGCGAATCGGGGCAAGGGCATTGAGATTCTGGAAGATGCCTTCGGTAATAAACGGCACAAACGGATGCAGCATCCGCAGCGTCTGGTCGAGTGCAAAGGCCAGCACATTCTGGGCAATCGGCCGCTGGGCGGCATCGGCCATACGCGGCTTGGCCCATTCGAGGTACCAGTCGCACAGGTCATTCCAGAAGAATTTGTACAGGGCATTGACCGGGTCGTTGAAACGATAGCTTTTCAGTGTCTCGGTCACATCACGAACCACCACTGCCAGACGCGACAGAATCCATTTATCGGTGATATTCATCTTCGACGCATCAAATGCCGCCGGGTCTGTGCCTTCCAGATTCATCATCGCAAACCGCGAGGCATTCCACAGCTTGTTGCAGAAGTTGCGGCCGTTGTCAAACTTGGGCGAACTGTTGACGGTGCGTCCATCGGGCAGCGTCAGCGGCGCCACCGGCATACGCACATCCTGCGTATCGGTGGTCATCCCGGCCAGTGTGAATCGCATTGCATCGGCCCCGTGGCTTTCGATAATCGCCAGCGGGTCAATGCCGTTGCCTAAGCTCTTGGACATCTTGCGACCGAGGCCATCCTGAATCATGGCGTGAATATAGACATCACTGAACGGAATATCGCCGAGGCAATACTGCCCCATCATTACCATCCGCGACACCCACAGCGTAATAATCTCTCGGGCGGTACAGAGCACATTGGTCGGGTAGAACACCTTGAGCGTCTCATTCTCTTCGGGCCAGCCCATCGTACTGAACGGCCACAGCGCCGATGAAAACCAGGTATCCAGCACATCCGGATCTTGTGCAACCTGATCACTGGCAGCGCTCCCCATGATGCTAAGAGCTATATCCCATGCCTTTTGTGATGTTACAATGTCCTTGTATTGATCAAATAGTGTGTTATCGAACGGGCCTACTTGATAATAGCAATTCATGGCCTCGATTGCTCGATCTACTTTTACTGTACCACTGCAAATTTGTATCCATGCTCCAACATCATTTGTTGCAGACTGAATGTAAACTTTGTCTTTGAGTCCGAGTTCATTAAAATATTCGTAGATATCTGAAATAATTTTATTTCGTGCATCAACATCACATAAATCACCGCCACAACCATTATGAAGATAAAGAGACCACACCGGTATCTGATGCCCCCACCACAACTGCCGGCTGATGGGCCAGTCACGGAGGTTTTCCAGCCAGGTCTGATAGTTATTGCGATAGCGTTCCGGATAAAACTTCAATCGTCCATCCAGCAAAGGCCACAGAGCCAATCCGGCCAATGAATTCACCGGAACATCGGTTCCCTTGATATAGGCAACACCGTCACGCGTCTCAGTCTCCAATCGACAATCATCCATCGACAATCGACAATTCGGAATCGGCTTTTTGACTGCGATATACCACTGGTCTGACAGATACGGCTCAATCGGCACATGGCTGCGGTAGCTGTGGCCCACTTCGTGGGAATAATCCCGCACTTCGGCTAACAGTTTTTCTGTACGGAACCATTCCACAATGGCCTCGCGGGCCTCAAAGCGATCCATCCCGATGATATTTTCCACATCCGGATTTTTCACCGCATCCCAGTCCGTCCAGCCGTATTTATCGCTGATGGAGCCATCGGGAGCCATTACGTTAATCACCGGCAGATTATGCCGCTGTCCGATCTGCCAGTCATCCGGGTCATGGGCGGGCGTGACCTTCAAAAAGCCGGTCGAGAATCGGGCTTTTTCATCGCTGCTTTCCGGGTCGGGCAGGACCACGTGTTCATCGGCGACAATCGGAATCAGCCGCCCCACAATCGGCAGACGAACTTGTTTACCCACCAGCGCCGCAGCCCGCGGATCACTGGGATTCATCGCCACGGCTGTATCACCCAGCATGGTTTCGGGACGTGTGGTTGCAACCGTGACATGTTCTATTGTATGCCCGCCAACCGTGACCGGCTCAACGAGCGGATATTTGAGATACCAGAAAAAGCCTTTGACGGTCTGGTGTTCCACCTCATCATCGGCCAGCACGGTCTGCGTGACCGGGTCCCAGTTGACTAACCGTTTGCCGCGATAAATCAGCCCATCGGCAAAAAGCTTGAAAAACACTGCCCGTACCGCTTTGGCACAGACCTCATCCATGGTAAACCGTGTCCGGTCCCAGTCGCAGGAACACCCCATACTCTTGAGCTGTCCCAGAATCCGGGCCTCGTATTCATCCTTCCAGCTCTGGACGTGGGCCACGAATTCCTCACGGGCAAAATCCGTCCGGCGTTTGCCCTGCTCGGCCAGAAGCCGCTTTTCAACCACAGTTTGTGTAGCTATCCCCGCGTGGTCCGTCCCCGGCATCCACAGGGTTGCCTTGCCCAACATCCGATGAAACCGCACCAGAATATCCTGAAGTGTATTATTTAAAGCATGACCCAGATGCAAGGCGGCCGTCACATTCGGCGGTGGAATCACGACTGCATAAGTCTTTTTTGGAGTTGCCGTCTTTTCATCCGCATG
>DLFY01000124.1:0-3658 GCA_002482415.1 Phycisphaerales bacterium UBA7708 | reverse complement strand
CTGCTCGGCCTGCTGCTGTGTACTTTGCGGGTCATAAATCTTGGGTAGCTCTTGTGCCATATCGATACCTGGTTCTCGTCTGTCCGTCTGTTTTTAAACAAAAAGTCCCGGCAGAAACCGGGACTTTTATTGTACATAATCTATCGAAATTGTAAAGACTGTTACTCAGGAAGTCTTTTTCGCGGCCAGGGCCGGAGTTTGCTTGGTCATCAGAGAGACTACCACCAACACGACAAAACTCAGCGGAATTGAGATGATTCCCGGATTATTCAATCCAATCGGGGCCGAGGAACGAACCAGTCCGTATCGCTCAAACATATCCGGGGACAGCAGAATCATGCCAACCGAAGCGACAATCCCGGTAATGATGGATGCGGCGATGCCCCGCTTGGTTGTCCCTTTCCAGAACAGCAGCATGACAATGGCCGGCAAATTGGCCGACGCGGCAACCGCAAACGCCCAGCCGACCAGGTAGGACACATTCATGCCTTTATAGATAATCCCCAGAATCATCGCCAGAATACCCACCACAATGGCTGAAATCTTGCCTGCAAAGACCTTGCCTTTGTCGGTCAGCTTCATATTGAAAAACCGGTCCATCAGGTCGTGCGCCACCGCTCCGGACGAGGCTACAATCAGGCCGCTGACGGTGCCCAGCACGGTCGCAAACGCAATCGCCGAAATAATCGCAAACAGCGTCACACCAAAACTGCGGGCCAGCAGAGGCGCCGACATATTGTCATCGGTCAGGTCCACCACGCCATTGACCATCGCTCCCAGCCCCATAAACAGCGTCAGGACATAAAATAAGCCGATAGCGGCGATGGCAACGATGGTGCTTTTTCTGGCGGCCGCCGGCGTTGGAACCGTGTAATACCGAATCAGAATATGCGGCAGCGCGGCAGTACCGAAGAATAACGCCATCATCAGCGACGCAAAATTCATCTTGTCCATAAAGGTCGCGCCCTTGCTGACTTTAAACTTCACGCCGGGCGCCAGAAGTTCTTTTCCCGGAGTTGGATTCTGATAATACACCGTGACCTTGTCTTTGCCATCGTCAATGGTTTTACTGGAAAACCGGGTAATGGTGCTTTCCTTGATGGTCCCGAGAAACTCCACAATGCTCAGATTGCGGGCTTCCGCGATTCTCTGGCCGTGAAACATCAGTTTCTGAATATGCCCCGCCTGCAGCGGCTTGCTGTCGGTCTTCGGAATGCCGTTATACAGCACGGAAACCATAGCCCCCTTGGAATCCCGGATCGGCGCAGCCAGTTGTGTCACCCAATAGGCCTCAGTCAGCACATCGGCACCGGCTTCATCTTTAGCCAGATACCACCAACTGTCTTTGCCATCTCTGGATAATTTGGCAAACACCATCCCTTTGGTCGGTTCAACCGTCCCGGACAAGGCATAGGCCACATCGGTCGGAATCGGCTTGTGTTCTCCATTGAACGTCACAGGAAGGGCTTTGAATTCATGATACACTTCATCATGACCCGTTTTGGGACTGGTTGCAAGACCATTGTAAAGCGTAATCAGCACAATCGAGATCGAAAAGATAATCAGCAATCCCCCCTTGAGAAACTGGACATACGTGGTCGAAGCCATGCCGGCGGTTGCCACAATGATGATCACAATGGTACCCACCAGAATCACCCCGACATGATGCGGCAGGCCCAATAGCGGTGTTACCAGCGTTCCCGCACCGACCATCTGTGGAATCAGGTAAAAAATCGACACCACCAGTGTGCTGATGGCCGCGGTCAACTGGATTCCCCTGGAATTGAACTTGGCGTCGAGGGCATCGGTAAACGTGAATTTGCCCAGACGTTTCATCGGCTCTGCAATCACAAACAAGGCCACAATCCATCCGGCCAGATACCCTATCGAATACAAAAATCCGTCATAGCCCACGGTGGCAATCATGCCGCAAATCCCGAGGAATGAGGCCGCGGACAGGTAATCGCCCGCAAAAGCAATCCCGTTAATGGACCAGTGAATATTGCCGCCGGCGGCAAAGTAGCCTTTGGAGCTTTTGGTTCGGCGGGCAAAATAATAGGAAATCCACAATACAAATAAGACAAACGCGACAAAAACACCGATGGCACCCAGGGATGTCTCGTACATTACTCTTTCTCCTCACCCAAATCGGGAATGGTTCCATTAAGTTCTTCTTCGGCTGCAGAGCAAATGGCGTTATAAACAAACGCCAGCATCAGGGCAAAAATGATCAGGCCGAATCCGTAAATAATCGCCAGATTCAGGCCCCCGATATCCGAGGCCATCAGGGATGGATTGATGGTGTTGATCAGAATAAATCCCAGATAAATAATGGCATACAACATAAACATCCAGATGCCAATGCGTGTTTTGAAATTCGATGCCTTGTCTTTACTCCAGTCGCTGGCTGGTCCGTGATCCATATCTGCCTCCTGGTTAAAAATTCTCTTTCACATTTCCATGCATATTTATCACAACAGATGATGGTTTTCAACATTATTTGCTGTTTATTGCTCCTTCCATGAACATATTTGTTTAAAACAGCTTGAGCCAATCTTTTTTTCTATTATCAGACATAGTAGATTGGTTTGTATATTTTTGATGCTTGCCCAGCAGGCAGCAATAAAAAAGGTCCCGCCTGTTACAGACGGGACCTTTGTATTGATGCTTCACTTTGAGATGAAAAACAGCTTGCGTTAATCCAGATTCAGAGTCATCAGGAACTCGGCGTTGCTGCCGTACTTGGCCAGGCGGTTCTTCAGCAGTTCGACGGCCTCAACCAGATTCATTTCGCTGAGCACCTTGCGCAGGCGATAGACCAGTTCCAGTTCCTTGCGGTCCAGCAGCAGTTCTTCACGCCGCGTGCCGCTCTTGCTGATGTCGATGGCGGGGAAGATGCGTTTTTCGACCAGTCGGCGATCCAGATGCAGCTCCATATTGCCGGTGGCCTTGAATTCTTCGAAAATCACTTCGTCCATCTTGGAGCCGGTGTCAATCAGGGCCGTGGCCAGAATCGTCAGTGAACCGCCGTTTTCGATGTTACGGGCGGCACCAAAGAACCGTTTGGGCATCTGCATTGCATTGGCATCCACGCCGCCGGTCAGAATCTTGCCCGAGTGCGGCATTTCCGTATTATAGGCACGGGCCAGACGGGTAATCGAGTCCAGCAGAATCACCACGTCTTCGCCGTATTCGACCATACGCTTGGCCTTTTCAATGACCATTTCCGACACCTGGCAGTGACGGGCGGTAGGCTCATCAAACGTTGAACTGATCACTTCGACGTCCTTGGCGACCTTGCGCTTGAAGTCGGTCACTTCTTCGGGACGCTCATCAATCAGCAGCACAATCATCCGCACCTGCGGATAGTTGGTGCTGATGGCGTTGGCCAGTTTCTGAAGCAGCACGGTCTTGCCGGTACGCGGCGGAGCAACAATCAAGGCACGCTGTCCCATGCCGATGGGCGTAATCAAATCCATGATGCGCGTGCTCATCTCATCCTGTGTGGTTTCAAGAATGAACCGCTCTTCGGCATGCAGCGGGGTCAGGTCGCGGAAGACCACCTTTTCGGTCAGTTTTTCCGGTTCCTGATAGTTAATCGCCTCCACGCGAAGCAGGGCGAAATATTTCTCATTTTCCTTGGGCGGGCGAATCTGGC
>DLFY01000195.1 GCA_002482415.1 Phycisphaerales bacterium UBA7708 | reverse complement strand
CCGTAAACTGATGGGCAAGACCTTCGGTTGTGAAGCCGAACCGGGAACCATACGCGGTGATTTCGGCTGCAGCCGGGGCTATAACCTTGTTCACGGTTCAGACAGCCCGGAATCCGCCGCCTACGAAATCAGCCTGTATTTTACCCCCGAAGAAATCCTCACCTATCCGATCACCGACGAACCGTGGGTCTTCAATAATAATCAATAAGCCCCCCCCCCGGCCGTCATCGATTCCGATTGCCCCAGACCACCGCTTCTGTCAGTCCGTCGCCGCAGGCTACTGCGGCAGCCCTGACAGGATGCTGTCCAGCTCTGCCTGTTCCTGCGAGGTTAATCCGCCCAGCTTTTGATGCAATTCTTTGGCCTTGAGCAGTTCCTGGCGGGCTTCTTTGGCCTTGTTTAATTTGGCATAACATTTCCCAAGGCGGAACGTGCTGGCGGTCCACTCGGGTTTAACCTGCGTCATTTCGGCATACAGCTTCGTACTTCGCAGGAAGTCCTCGGTCGCTTTCTGGAAATCCCCCAGCGTCATATAGATCACCCCGCGTGTATCCACCAGGTCTGCGTAATTCGGCGTAATCTGCAGGACTTTAGTGGCCAGCTCCAGCGCCTTTTCCGGCTTTTTCTGGTGCTGACACAGAATCCACGCCAGATTATTGGCGGCAATCGCCTGGGCCGGGTCCAGAGCCAGCGTCCGTTCATACATCTTGGCCGCCTGGTCAATATAATCCTGTCCATGATACAGCATGGCCAGGGTAAACACCGCCTGCACATTCTGGTCATCTTTGTTCAATAAATCATTGAGCATCTGCTCGGCCTGTTTGGCAATGGCCGCATCCTTTTTGATATCGATCCGCTGCAAAACAACACTGATCGCCATAGCCGCGGAACGCTGAACATCCGGCTTGTCCATCCCTTCACGAAGAGCGGCCTGAATCCCTTCAAGGGCTTTTTTCTGGTCGCCCGCGGAACTGTAAAGCTGAGCACAAACCAGCTCAGTCTGCGCCTTTTCCCGGTCAGCCATCGACACGCGAAGCGATTCAATATCCTTTTTGGCTTCTTCCAGCCGTTCCAGCCCAATCAGTGTCTGGCACCGCAGGATGTACGAAGCGGGCGTATTCAGTTTGGCAACAACATCATTGCATAACTCAAGCGCCTTGTCGTTCTGAGCCTGAGCCGTATAAAGCTGCACTTTCGCAGCCAGCGCCGGCATCGATTCCGGCTGTCCGGCCAGAAGCTGGTCGATCAACTGCTCTGCCTTGACATAATCCTGTTCACGGATTTTCACTAACGCCAGAGCAAGCTGACGGTCCTGGTCCTGAGGCGATTTCTCTAATTCTTTTTCCAGAATATCCGATACCGAGGTCAACTGCCCCTGACGCATGAAATATTCCATTTCAAGCTGTTTCAGACGTGAATCCTGATAGCCTTTGCGGGTCAGCCCCGTCAGGATTTCATAGCCCTGACGATATTCATTGTTGCGGTACAGGGCGGCAATCACAACCACCGCCGTATTTAAATCCTCCGGATCGCGGCTTAACGCTTCCAAATACGACTTCAGGGCAAGCTGACGATTCGCCGATGCCTCATGCGTCGCCGCCAGCAGAAGAATACACTGGCGGTCATCCGGATAGGACCGAAGCGCTTCGCTCAAAAGATCCACAATCTGGGTATAATATTTCTGCTTCTCAAATCGCGCAAACCACAGCCGAGCCTGCTCGTATCGCCATTGGCGCCCCTGCTGACCTTCAACCTGCTTAATCTGATCAATCCACTGCTGCAGCGTTTCGGGCTTCTCGGCTGCCATTCCCGCATCCAGCAGCTTGCGCAGGATCGAAATCTGATCCGGATTCTCCTTTGCCAGGCTCTTCAACGCTTCATACGCCTGCTCGCGTTTGCCGGTCAGGGCCTGGATATTGATTTTTTCCATCGCAGCGTCCAGCTTGTCCTGGGGCTGATCGGTTTTGGCTATAAAATCATCCAGCGTTGCCACGGCTCCGCCGACATCACCCTGCCGCATCTGAATCAGCACCAGCACTCGGGCCATTTCCCAATTGGGCTTGCTTGCAGTCGCCTTGCGGAGCAGCTCAGCAGCTTCCGCCGTTTTGCCGTCCGCAATCAGATACTCAGCCTCGAGCAGAGTCGCCTGGGATTCATTCGGAAAATGCTGCCTGATATGAGCAGCCTGCTGCGCGGCCAGGTCTTTCTTCCCGGATTGCATAGCAGCCCGGAACAGCATCGCGCGAATGGACAGCGAATCCTGCTGCTGGAGAATCTGGTTCAAATCTTTTATCAACATATCCCAGGAATCATCCGACACAGAAGCGGAAGACAGACGCTGCAGTCGCGTCTGCAGAATCAGCGCCCCCGTCTCAGCGCTTTTGGGATTGAGCAGCAATGCCTTTCTTAAATGGGCCATCGCCAGGGTCCATTGCCGCTGACGGGCCATCAAATCACCGGCCAGAAGCTGCCCCCGGAAGGATTCGCTCTGGGTATTCAAATACGCACTGATGACCGCCGAAGCCGCCAGAATATCACCGTTTTGAACCAGGGCATTCGCTGTACGAATCGCGGTATCTTCATCCTTGCGGCCCAGTTCGTAGGCCTTGCGGAACGATCTGGCGGCAAGCCCCCAGTCCTTGTCTTTCTCAGCAATCACCCCTTCGATATAAACCAGAACCACTTCATTGACCTGGGCCTGACGCAGCTTATCCACGCAGTCTTTCGCCCGGTCGGTCTTCTGTCCCTTAATAAACAATTCCGCAGCAGCAGGCAAAAAGTCCGTTGAGTCTTCACCGAGGGCCTTGAGTCCTTCCTCGGCGGCAGCAGCCATGTCTTCAGGCTTGCCGGCCGACAGCACCATACGCGCCCGAAGCAGCCAGGCGGATGCATTGTCAGCCTCTTTGCTTAGAACGTCTTCCAGAATCGCCTGGGTCTGTTCCGGCTGATTTGCCTTGAGCCATGACTCCGCCAGAAGGATCTTCACATCCGTTTTATTCAGGTCGCATTTGCCGGCCTGGGTTAAATCCTCAACCGCCTCCTGCGGTTTGCCTGCACGAATACGATAATTGGCCCGCTGGATATAAGCAACCGCCGATGTCGGATTTTTCTCGATAGCCTGGCTCAGATACATTTCCGTCTGAGCCGCATCCCCGCCTTTTTGTTCCATAACCTGGGCCAGCAAATCATAGGCCGACACCAGTGTCGGATCATCCTTGAGCACCTGATTAAGCTGCTCAATCGCCTTGTCGTGCTGTTTTTGCTGAATCATACAGGCCGCCAGCAACTGGCGAATCTCAGCATTATTCTGCTTTTCAAGAAACCGTTCTGCGGTAAGCTGGCCTTCCCCCGGCAGACCGGCAATCCAAAGATATATTCCAATCAGGTTCTTGGCCGCCTCCACGTTTTCACCCTGACGGAGGATGGCGCGATACGCATTGACTGCCTGGTTGAGATTGGCCTGCTTGGCGGGCTTGATGCTCATCTGTGCCTGAGCATATTTCAGGAGAAGCTCCGTGTCGTTCGGGTGCACCCCCAGGTATTGCCCCAGAAACTGAGCCGCTTCGGGCCACTGCTTCTGTTCAAAGGCCGCAAGCCCCTTCTCTTTGCCGATCTTGGCGCGATAATTACGGTTCCACCCTCGCAATCCCAACACCGTTAATCCCAGAACGACAAGCGACAACACCAATACAATCAGCAGCGTCCAATTGACTTTCAGCCGAGCCATAGCTTTCTCCCTGTTTCAATCCTTTGGGCAACGATTAACCAAACTGTTTAAGGAACTGATGCAGCAGGTGCAGCACCGTTCGTACGCAAATCCGCACATCCATCCACAAATTCAGATTGCGGACATATTCCATATCATAATACACCCACTCCTGAAAATCCATCCCGATTTTTCGGGTTCGGCTGATTTGCCACAACCCGGTAATCCCCGGACGCACCGAAAGCCGGGCATCCCGCCACGCCGGACAGGTCCGATTTTCACGATCCGGCGACGGACGAGGCCCCACCACACTCATCTGCCCCAGCAAAACATTGATAAACTGGGGAATTTCGTCAATACAGGTATCCCGCAAAAACTTGCCTATCCCCGTAATCCGCGGGTCATCTTCTATTTTAAACTGAGGCCCATCCACCTGATTCACCACCCGCAGGCGATCCTGCAGAGCATCGGCCTGAACAATCATCGTCCTGAATTTCAGACAATCGAATTCCACCCCATGCTGCCCCTGCCGGCGGGCCGGATAAAATATCGGCCCCGGCGAAGTCAATTTGATGAGCGCCGCCACAATCAAAAAAATGGGCGTCGATAAAATCAAAACCACCAGGGAAAACAGGATATCGCCAATCCGTTTGAGAAACCGTGCATAAGACAAAATCGACCACTGCCGAAACGACTGCGCAGAATCGGCGGTCTTAAATAGAGATGAGGACTCCGTCAAAAGACCATTCTCTAATTCACAGTCCTGCTGCCTCCAGATAACCCGATTTCGAACCACTTGATCCGACGCAATTTCCACGCCGGGTCCGATAACGGAGTTCTTGACAATCGCTCCGGAATGAAGCTTGACTCCATCACACAGAATCACCGGCCCTGTCAGAATCACATCCTGATCCACATGTACATCCTGTCCCCAGAGTACGGTTCCAGCCGCACGGACGGATTCATGCAAATCATGCCGCACGGGAGCCTCGAATTCTCCAAAAGCCTCATCCGATAACAACGACAGCAGCCCTTTTTCGCTGTCCAGATCACGCACAGCCCCGGCTGCACTGAAATGAAGGCATTTGGCGCCGGCCTGATTGGCATTTTGCAGCCAGGTATCAATATCGGAGATTTCCGCCAGCAAAGGCTGTTGGGCCAGCAGCCGTCGATGCACCAGAATATGATGCGGCTGCCCTGCCGCCTCGATTCGAGGTTCAATCCCGTCATAATAAGGCCTGCTGACGCCGGCCAGATACCCTTTGTCCGTCAGGCGGGCCGTCTCATAAAATGCCGACAGTTCCTCCGCCGCCTGAATGGTAATCACATCTGCATTGACACTGCCGGCGATGGTATCAAACACCTCCGACGACAGGGTCGTTAAAAAGCGGGCATTATGAATCAGCAGATAGTTCGATCCGGATTCAGCCGTATTCAGGTTTGCCGCAATCCGCCCGCCAAACACCCCGGGAACAGCCGCTGCGTGTTTATCGCCCTGCAGAGACGGCACCAGGATTCGTGCTTGCCCCCAAGGCTGTCGGGTTTGCCTGGCCAGAAAAACCGTCCACAGGTTTTCACGACCCGGCACATCGGCGGCCAGCCGATTCCACGGCCCCAAACCGCTTCGCCCCTCATACATCTCTGGAAGTATCAATAGCTGCATAGACTCAGATTTCTACCGATTAGGATTATGCCGGATTCTCACTGTGCGACTGGTCCGCCGCATGCGACAGCAGCAGGAAATCGGACCGTCCCTTTTTCGGTTTCCGTTTGGCCTCCGGCCGCTGATGATACCCATAGCCATATCCATAACCATACCCATAGCGGCGGTAGTTCTGGTGCAGCTTGACATTATTCACCACCGTACCCAGAACGCGAATACCTGCCATGTTAATACGTTCTATGGCCTGACGTATCTCCGGATGCGATGTCCTGCCCACAAAGCTGACCATCACGATGCCATCGGCCATCTTGCCCCACAGCAGCGCATCGGCAAACGCCAGCACCGGCGGTGTATCAATAATCACCACATCAAAATGATTGGCTAAATCCCGAATCCGCTGGATCGTGGATTTCTGACTGAGCAGATCTGCCGCATCCGTCGCATTCCGCTCATCCGCCGCCAAAATCGACAGGCCGTCGCCGTTGAGGCTGGTCAGCACTTTGCGGACGTCGGCGCCGAAAAGATAATCCTGAAGTCCCCGGTTATGTTCGGGCAAATCCAGCTTATAGGCAATGTCCGGCTTGCGCAGGTCGCCGTCTATCAGAAGGGTGCGCTGGCCGGCATGGGCAAAGCTGGTGGCAAGGTTAATCGAAAATGTCGTCTTGCCGTCGCCTTTGCCGGCGCTGCTGACGACAATGATCTTATGTGCTTCGCTGCCCATCAGACTCAGGTTGGCCCGGATGGTCTGAAAGTCATCCACCAGTTGCTGGCCCAGCAGTTTGCGGTCAATTTCTTTGGGGCACGTCGTTGTCCCGATAATCCGAACCCCAATCCGGCGGGCTACTTCATCCGGGGCATGGAGACGCTTGTCGGCTTTCTCCAGCAGAAACGCCAGACCAAAACTCAGGGCAAAACCCGCAAATACCGAGGCCGCCGCAATTTTTTTCAGCTTGCCCTCGGCCGGAATGCTGTTGGCCTGGAATGCGATGGAAATACGCGCCGGGCGTTTGCTTTCGATGACCAGTTCCTCGATACGGCGAACCACTTCATTGTACCGCGTCTTGGTCTGCTCAAGCTGTTCTTTCTCATCATCAATATTAAACTGCCGACGCCCCAGGCTGATAGTCGCCATATCCTGTTCATTAATCTTGTCGGTCAGTTTCTTTTCGTATTCGGCCATCTGGACCAGTTCATTTTCCAGCTCGGATAGTTTGCGTTTTTGCGAACGGGACTGTTCCACCTGCAGGTTCGCCTCCACCTGCACGGTGACTTCCTTGAGCTTTTCATCATACCGGCTCTGCAGTGTCTGCAGCATCTCACGCCGACGCCGCATTTCCGGGTGGGTATCCACCATGTTCTGCTGACCGGCATTGACCAGTTCTTCATACCGGCGAATATCGGTCGCCAGCGCCTGAATCGCCGGGTCTGACTGGATAATCGCCGACTTGCGGCTGACCAGCTCATACGACAGCGGCTCATTCGGCTCGTCACTTTTATGTATCTCGATCTGGCTTTCCAGCGCCATCTTGCGAATGTTGATTGTAATCAGTTCCTTCTGAAGGCTGGCCACCTGCTCAAACATCATCTGTTGTCGCGGGGTTAATTCCCCGGACCCGAATTCATCCACCAGCCGTCGGATGGTGTCCCGCTGGCTGTCCATCTTGATTTGCAGATTCTTGCGTTCCTGCTCCAGGTTGCCCAGCTTGGTATCTTCGCCTTCCTTTTCCGAACTGACCGCAATCGTTTTATAATTCTGAATAATCGAATTCAGGATTTTTTCCGATTCGTGGTAATACTGGGCCGGACTGGACATTTCCAGCAAAATCAAATTACTGTTTTTTTGAGGCTGAATGATAATGTCTCCATTTGCCACCGCCTCGCGAAGCCGCATGCGATGGTCGGTAACACCTTCAAAAAACTTCAGCCCCTGGTTGTGGAGTTCATCCGCCACACGATTCAGTACCACATCGCTGGACATTACCACCGCCTGGGTGTTCTTGAATGCATCATAATTCGGTAATGGACGTTCAGACTCGGAATTGCTGTACAAAATCGCCGGAATAATCGGTGCAATCTCAATCGC
This sequence comes from Phycisphaerales bacterium UBA7708, assembly GCA_002482415.1. Lineage (GTDB taxonomy): Bacteria > Planctomycetota > Phycisphaerae > Sedimentisphaerales > Anaerohalosphaeraceae > Anaeroglomus. Next base: position 777 of record DLFY01000195.1, on the reverse strand, counting down.
CGCCTGCGTCTTGTACTGCGTACCGACAAACCGCAGCGCCGCCGCCAGCCCGCCGCCAGACACCGGCAGCAGAATCAGCAATATCAGCAGCCATCGCCGCTTGAGCATCCCCACAATATCAAATCCCCCGTCAGCAGCCTGCTGCGGCGGATACGATTCCGCCCCGCCGCCTTCATATTGGACGACCTGCTGATTGTCGAACTCAAAATCCTGCCTGGCTTGATTATCATTCATAATGATTCCTTCGTTTTTCTGTACACCATATCTGATACCGGCGGCTCAATCAGCCGCTGCTCATAAAACAGCTTCGACAGCAGCCATAACTCGCCGACCGCAATAAACAGCGCCACCGGCATCATCGCCAGCCCGCCGTAGTCATGAAAGGCCTTTTCCCATTGCTCGCTGGTAATTATCGTAAAGGCAATCGAGGTCACCGCAAGCCGCAGCGTGTTGCACAGCAGCGCAATCGGGATACTCGACACCAGCAAAATCAGTTTTACAAACCGCGACCGTTCGGAAATCAAAACCACCAGCGCCGAGACCACGATAAACGCCGTCAGCATCCGAAGCCCGTTACAGGCCTCGGCCACCGCAACCATCGTTCCATTCAGATTAATCACATTGCCTTCGCGCATGACATTGAATCCAACCGTCTCCAGCACAAATACCGCCGACGTCGTCGCCCATTCCTGCAGCGGTTCAGCCACATAATTCTGAACCCGGTTCGGCAGCGGCAGCATCAAAAACAAAAACAGCATGACCGACCATATCTGCAGC
>DLFY01000103.1:8705-8902 GCA_002482415.1 Phycisphaerales bacterium UBA7708 | reverse complement strand
CCATTCACGCGGCCAACCGCGGCGAAAATATTACGGTGATTTTTGTCAATAACGCCATTTATGGCATGACCGGCGGGCAAATGGCCCCGACGACCCTGCTGGGCCAGCATACGACGACCACCCCCGGCGGACGCGGTAAAAACCAGGAAGGCGGACCGATTCGTGTTTGTGAGATGCTTAGCAGTCTGGACGGCGTC
>DLFY01000103.1:1019-8665 GCA_002482415.1 Phycisphaerales bacterium UBA7708 | reverse complement strand
ATAAAAAAAGCCTTTGAAAATCAGATGGACGGCAAGGGCTATTCGCTGGTCGAGGTGCTGTCGATGTGTCCGACGGACTGGAAGCTAACACCGCAGGATGCGATTAAGTTTGTCAATGATGAAATGAAAAAAACATTCCCGTTGGGAGTTTTCAAAGATCGCTGATATGAAAGAAACCAGAATTATCATTGCCGGCTACGGCGGACAGGGTGTGGTGGCGCTGGGCAACGTGCTGGCTCGGGCATGCATGATCGAAGGCAAGAATGTGACCGGCATGGTCTCTTACGGCGTCGAGATGCGCGGCGGCACATGCAGCGCCACGATTGTTGTGGGGGATGATGAGATTGCCTGTCCGTTTGTGGAAACGCCGGACCAGGCCGTGATTCTCAATCAACAGTCGCTGGATAAATATGAGGAGTGCGTTATTCCGGACGGGCTGATTCTGGTCAATACATCGATTATTCAGCGTCCTGTCAAACGGGCCGACCTGGAGCAGATTCAGATTCCCGCCTCGCAGATTGCCCGGGAACTGGGCAATATCAAAGGGGCCAATATGGCGGCGCTGGGGGCGTATATCCAGTATACGGGGCTGCTGAAGATGGAAAGCGTCGAGCGGGGGATGCGCGAGCTGTTCGGCGGCAAGAATCCGGTGATGACGGAGATGAACGTGCGGGCGCTGCGGGAAGGGGCCAAACGATTTACTCTGGTCAAAGCCCGCCAGAAGGTGTGATAAATAGTACCAACTGCGGCAGGGTAATAGAACCTGTCCCAATACATAATCCATCCCGGTTATTTGTAAAAACAGGGCGGGCAGATAAAGCAAACACGTATGGCATTATTGAGTATTAATAATATCTCTATGGGATTCGGGCAGGCTCCGATTCTGGACAATGTAAGCCTTCAGGTTGAGGAGGGGGAGCGAATCTGTCTGATTGGCCGTAATGGCGAAGGCAAGACCACGCTGATGAAGATGATTTACGGCCAGATCGAACCCCTGTCCGGCCAGATTACGCGAAAGCCGGGGCTGGAAATCGGCATGCTGGAGCAGACAGTACCGATTGGGCTTAAAGGAACCGTATTTCACGCGGTTTCAGAAGGTCTGGGGCGACGCGGGCAATTGCTGCAGGACTACCATGATGTCAGCCGGCAACTGGCCGAGAATCCCGCTCGGCAGGTCATGGAAAAACTCAACCGCCTCCAGCATGAACTGGAAACGCAGGATGCCTGGCATGTCCATCTGCAGGTTGATACGGTGATCTCGCATTTGAAACTGAATGCGGACGCTCCAGTCGATACGCTGTCGGCAGGATTGAAGCGGCGGGTGCTTCTGGCCCGGGCGCTGGTGCTGGAGCCGGATATTCTCCTGCTGGACGAGCCGACCAATCATCTGGATGTGGATTCGATTGTCTGGCTGGAGGAATTTCTGCTGAAATACCCCGGGACGCTGATTTTTGTGACGCATGACCGGATGTTTTTACGCAAGCTCTCCACCCGGATTATCAATATTGATCGCGGGTCTCTGACCAGTTGGCAGTGCGATTATGATACCTTTCTCAAACGCAGACAGAACCAGCTCGATGCCGAACTGAGCGAACAGAAATTGTTCGATAAAAAGCTGGCTCAGGAAGAGACATGGATACGGACCGGTATCAGGGCTCGCCGCACACGGAATGAGGGGCGGGTCAGACAATTGCTCAAAATGCGTCAGATACGTCGGCAGCGGCGGGAGACCCTCGGCAAAGTGCGGTTTGCGATGCATGAGGCCCAGATGTCCGGCGAACTGGTAATTGATGTGCAGGAAGTAAGTTTTGCATACCCCGATACCGCACCGCAAACGTCATCTCCGAAAATTATTGACAATCTGACCACAGCGATTATGCGCGGTGACAAAATCGGCATTATCGGCCCCAATGGAAGCGGCAAAACCACACTGCTCAAAATCCTGCTGGGTATTTTGAAACCCACAGAAGGCACCGTCAAACTGGGAACCAGGCTGGAAATCTCCTATTTCGATCAGCTTCATGCCCAATTAGATGAAACCAAAGCCGTCTGGGAAAATGTGGCGGATGGATATAGCGTGATTATGCTCAACGGAAAGGAGCGAAATGTGGTCGGGTATCTCCAGGATTTTCTGTTTACACCCGAACAGGCTCGAAACCTTGTGCAGCATTTGTCCGGCGGTGAACGCAATCGACTGCTTCTGGCCCGGCTCTTTGCCAAGCCTTCCAATGTTCTGGTGCTTGACGAACCCACCAACGATTTGGATATGGAGACACTGGAATTGCTTGAAGAACTGCTGATTGATTATAAAGGCACGGTGCTGCTGGTCAGTCACGATCGCGCGTTTCTTAATAATGTCGTAACCGGGACTCTGGTATTGGAGGGAAAGGGCAGGGTGTCGGAATTTGTCGGAGGTTACGACGACTGGAAAGCCTTGCAGCCATCTCAGGAAACCCAGCCTGTTCTAACGCCCGGTAAGAAAGATAAAGAAAAACCGCCGTCAGAGGATAAAGCCGCTGCCAAAAAGAAACTCAGCTATAAGCAGCAGAAAGAGCTGGACCAGATACAAACCGGTATCGAACAGAATGAACAGGAACTGTCCGAACTTCAGCGACAGATGACGCAGCCTTCTTTTTATAAGCAGCCCAGCGATGTCATCGCAAAGGTAGCGGCACGTATTCAGGAACTTGAAAATCAGAACGAGCAACTATTTGCACGCTGGGAACAGTTAGAGCAATAATATTGGATGGCTAAGGTCGAGAAGTGAGCCGCAGGCAAATAAAAAAGGCGGCTTATGGGCCGCCTTAGGATGTCTGGAAATCGACTGAATCAGGCTTTAACGACGTTAATACGTCTTCCGGTCAGTTGAACGGTGCCGTCCTCGGTCGCAAAAATCGTGTGGTCTTTGCCCATACCAACATTAAAACCGGGGAAGAACTTTGTTCCGCGCTGACGCAGAATAATGTTGCCGGCAATCACAGCCTGCCCGCCGGACACCTTGAAACCCAGATATTTCGGGTTGCTGTCGCGTCCGTTTCGTGTTGACCCTTGTCCTTTCTTATGTGCCATAATGAAACCTCATGTAATTAGCGTTTAAGCGTCTTTTTATTCTAAATCCAAGAGCCACATAGATTAACATTTTTTTTGGTCTTGTCCAGTGTAAAAAATATAATAATTAGAAATATTCATAAGTATATATATTGCAATGAGATATATTTGCCAAAGAGAAGATGTTGAAAAATATTTTTTAAAAATGCGGACATGTAGTGACCAGAATGAAAAAACAGACCCAAGAGGTCTATAGAGTTGTTGCATACTTTATGAGTTGCTGTGAAAATGGGCAATTGCAAAAAATAGATATGTGGTCGGAACTATAATCGCCCATGATCAATAAAAACGCTGCGATGCATAATCTGGTTTTAAGATTCAGAGGTAATAGTACCGGTCTTTACCAGCACATTCGGATGGCTGGCGATGTGCTCCATTTTCAAGCCGGGAAACAAACTCTTGAAAAAGGGTTGCAATAGAGCGGCAATTTTCATAGACTCGTGTAAACAACAATCTGTAAATTGCAAATTTAAATATGAGGAAGGAATGAAGCAATGTTGATTATGGCGAAATTTTATCAACCTGTCCCGTATTTGTGGACCATCCTCAAATTGACTGCATATGTTTTTGGAACTGCGATTGTCATCTGGGCAGTGCTCTGGATCATGTCGAAATTGATTGAAAAAAAGTCCGCAGCCATTTATCAGAGCTTTATGAAACTGTATAAGCCCGTTTTTGCGATTACACTGGTTCTGGCATTAAGGGTGTTTCTGCCTTTACTCCAGCTTCCTCAGGCCACAAATGAATTCGCAGNNCAATTGCTATTGGAATTATCATTGGAATTATGGTTTTGATTATTCAGTTAACGGATGTATTCAACGATTTTATTGAGCGCCAATACGATATGTCAGTGGCAGAGAATCTTAACGCACGTAAAATTCATACTCAGCTTCGGGTGCTCAAGCAAATCGTGATCTGCCTGATTTGCCTGATTGGTATTGCATCGATCCTGATGACCTTTGAACGAGTTCAGCAGTTGGGTGCAAGTTTATTGGCATCGGCCGGCGTGATTGGGGTAATTGTGGGTGTCGCCGCACAGAAGACGATCCATACTTTTTTAACAGGCATTCAAATCGCAATTACTCAGCCCATACGGCTTGATGATGTTGTCATTGTGGAAGGGGAATGGGGACGCATTGAAGAAATTACGCTGACTTATGTTGTCGTTCGCATCTGGGACCAGCGACGATTGATTGTGCCGATTACGTATTTTATTGAAAAACCGTTTCAGAACTGGACGCGAACGTCTGCGGAAATTATAGGTACGATCTTTTTTTATATGGATTATACTGTGCCCGTGGATGCACTTCGAACTCACCTGTATTCTCTTGTTGAACAATCCGATTTATGGGATAAAAAGGTCTGTGGTGTTCAGGTGACCAGTATGTCCGAAAAGTCCATCGAAATGCGGGTTTTGGTCAGTGCTGCGGATGCTTCAAAGGCATGGGACCTGCGATGCCAGATTCGTGAAAAAATGATCGAATATCTGCAAAAAAAATACCCGCAGGCATTACCTAAATTCAGAGCGGATATAGAGAATATGGCCAGGGAATAAAAAAAGTGCGGGGGCCGGAGAAAACAGAGACAAGTGTTTCTGTTTCGGGGTCGGAGGCCCCCGCATTAAGTCGAAAGTCTTTCATCTTAAAATGCGGACGATTCTAATGTTGTATAACGATGTCAGCTGTTATGATAAAGCTTAGTATAGGTATTATTCCGGGTAAATGCAAGCAAATTTTTGAGATACTTAAAAATGGTCTTTTGATGACTCCGGCGGCCCCCGGCCTGCTTCCACACAGCGATAAAAGCGATTGATAATGGCGTTATTCATTAAGTTAATCCCCACAATGTCGTTAATGTAATCATTATGATAAATGGGATTATAGCAAAATATGAATTATAGAACAAGGAAATATTAAGAAAATGTGTAGCGGGAGATCTAATAATTACCACGAATTCGTATATTGACGGATATTTCGTGTTTTTATGGGTCCAAAATAAATATAATACAAAAAATTTTATATCCAGACAGACATTGTTTTTTAAAGTCAGACCTGTCATAATACCTTAAACTCGTACTATATTCTGATATGAAGGGAATTACGTCAGCCAGGGATGTCGCAGCAGAAACGATTACAAGTCAAACTGACAGGCCAGGTCCAGGGAGTTGGATGCCGGCCGTTCGTCTATAACCTTGCACACAAACTGGAATTAACCGGTTTTGTTCAAAACGACACACAGGGAGTTTTGATCGAGGTTCAGGGGGCAAACACCGATCTGGAAACATTCCTTCATGTACTTCAATCCGGCCCTGATCGTCCTGTTTTATTCCATCTGGATTCGCTTGCGACTTTTGAATTACCTGTTTGCGAAAATGAGTCTGAGTTCTGCATTCAAACCAGCGGCACAGCGGATTCGCCGACGTCGCGGTTATGTCCCGATATCGCAGTATGTGCCGATTGCCTTGCGGAAATGAACGCCCCGGCTGATTTTCGATATCGTTATCCTTTTATTAATTGTACTCAGTGCGGCCCGCGCTATTCGATCATCAAAACCATCCCCTACGACCGGCCCAATACCACGATGGCAGAATTTGCGATGTGCCCGCGATGTCGGTCACAATATGAAGATGCCGCCGACCGCCGATTTCATGCCCAGCCTGTGGCATGTCCTGTCTGTGGTCCGAGGGTGACTTTATGGGACAATAAGGGGGCACAAATTGAAACAGACAGCGACGGGGCTGTCTCCAGAACCGCCCAGCTCCTGCTGGAAGGCAGCATCATTGCCATCAAAGGCATAGGCGGATTTCATCTGGCCGTCAATGCATTGGATGAACAGGCTGTTGGACTGCTGCGGAAACGAAAACGCAGGGAAGCAAAACCCTTTGCAATGATGGCGGGGGGGCTTGATATTATTGAACGATACGCTGTTGTCCATTTTGCAGAAAAGACATTGCTGACAAGCCCGTCTGCCCCGATTGTTTTGCTGCCCAAAAAGCACCCGAACCAGATTGCCCCAGCCGTTGCCGAAGGGACCAGCAGCTTTGGATTCATGCTGCCCTATGCTCCGCTGTATTACCTGCTCTTTGCGGAGCCGGGCATTGAGGTGCTGGTCATGACCAGTGCCAATCTTTCGGATGAGCCGCTGATTTGCGACAATGATGCGGCCCTGGAGCAGTTAGGTAATATTGCCGATTATTTCCTGATGCACAATCGCCCCGTGTATCGTCAGGTGGATGATTCGGTGACTCATATCGTTGACGGAAAGCCGGCATTGCTGCGCCGGTCGAGAGGATATGTGCCCGAACCGATTCTCAATCACACCCCGGCTGCAAAGGAAATACTCGCGGCGGGAGCGGATTTGAAAAACACCTTCTGTTTTGTCAAAGGCAGCCATTATCTGCTCAGCGAACACATCGGCGACCTTGAAAATCCGGCCGTGTATCGCCATTATATTCGTTCGATTGACCATCTGGCGGGCCTTTTTGAAATAAAGCCCGAGGTGATTATCCACGATTTGCATCCGACCTACTTTTCGACCCAGTTTGCCCAGAACTATGCAAAGCAGGCCGGGATTCCCGCGATGAGCATTCAGCATCACTGGGCCCATGCGGCGGCGGTGATGGCCGAATATAACCTGCAGGGGGATGTGATTGCACTGATGGCGGATGGTACAGGCTATGGAACCGATGGTGCAATATGGGGGTGTGAATGTCTGGTTTGCTCGCTGACTCAGATGCAGCGATTTGGACATCTGGACTATTACCCATTAGCCGGAGGCGATGCAGCCTCCGTGGAAGCCATTCGGCCGATTCTGGGGCTGTCCAAAACTGCCGGAATAACAGTGCCCGAAGATATCCTGGCAAGAATTGAACCGGACATGCAAAAGATTCGTATCATTTCCCGGCAGATTGAAAACGAATTTGCTACAGTGCCAACGTCAAGTCTGGGCCGGGTGTTTGATGCCGTTGCCGCATTGGTGAATCGAGGGACGCATAATCATTTTGAGGCGCAGCTCCCGATAGCCCTTGAGGCCATTGCTGAGCCCAAAGAAACAGGGTATTATCCGATACAACTGCGGCAGACTTCTGACGGCAAGGTTGTGTGGTCCATAGGCTCTGTTCTTGATGGGCTTCTCGATGACATACGTAAGGGCCATGACGCATCAGTCATGTCTGCACGATTCCATCGTTCGACTGGACGGGCGTTGCTGGAATTTGCTGTCCTGGCTCGACAGCAGACAGGATTAAATCAGATCGCTCTGTCGGGCGGGGTATTCTGTAATCGCTATCTGGCGAANNATTGAAATCTTGCAAAACAGCGGTTTTCAGGTATTCTTTAGTCGGCGTGTTCCGGCCAATGACGGCTGTATCGCTCTGGGTCAGGCAGCGATCGCAAACGAAAAACTTAAACTCAGGAAATAACGAACCATGTGTCTTGCAATACCAGCCAGAATCGTGGAAATGACCGGAGATCGGGCGGTTGCCGATGCCATGGGCAATCGCTGGGCGATTCGTACCACCTTGACACCCGAAGTCAGGC
>DLFY01000103.1:0-1009 GCA_002482415.1 Phycisphaerales bacterium UBA7708 | reverse complement strand
CCGCCAGACCTGGGAGCTGTTCGCTCAGATTGCCGAAATGGAAGCGGAACAGAATCAGGCCAAAGGAGCAGAACAATGAGGCTCGATGTGATTCAATCCGCGCGTAATGAACTCGAACAGGCATGTTCGACCATCGGCCGACTGATTCAAGTCATGGAAGTCTGCGGTACCCATACCGTAGCCTTGTTTCGTCATGGCATTCGAGCCATGCTGCCTGCCAATCTCAAATTATTATCCGGCCCGGGATGTCCGGTTTGTGTCACCGACCAGGGATATATCGATACGGTAATCGACCTGGCCCGGCGCCCGGATTGCCTGATAGCGACGTATGGCGACATGATTCGCGTGCCAGGCAGGGATACCTCACTGGAACGGCTCACCCTGCCTAATGTCCGGGTGGTACTCAGCAGTGATGATGCGGTCACGCTGGCTCAGAAACATCCGGATAAAACGGTCATTTTTATTGCCGTGGGATTTGAAACGACCACCCCGGCCACCGCCGTTGCCATCCGACAGGCACAAGAACTTGGGTTGAAGAATTTTACCGTCCTGTGCGGCCATAAACGGGTGTTGCCGGCCATGCATGCCTTGTTGTCCGGACAAAATGACAAAATCGACGCCTTCCTGTGTCCCGGTCATGTCAGTGTGATTCTCGGCAGCAGGGCTTATGAACCTGTTGTCAAAAATTTCAATCGGCCCTGCGTTGTCGCCGGTTTTGAGGCCGAACAGATTCTGTTGGGGCTGGCCAAAATCTGTCGTCAGATTGCAGATAAAAAACCTGCCGTCGATTCGGTATATAGTCTCGCGGTCCGTCCTGAAGGCAACCCAGTGGCAATCCGGATTATTGATCAGATTTTTGAACCCTGCGACGGCCCATGGCGGGGGCTTGGCTGTATTCCCGCCGGGGCTTTGCGTATTCGTGATGCGTATGCCGATTTTGACGCCCAGAAACGGTTCGGAATCGACCAGATACCCACCGAAGAGCCCGGCGGATGCCAGTGCGGTAAAG
>DLFY01000008.1:7114-8706 GCA_002482415.1 Phycisphaerales bacterium UBA7708 | reverse complement strand
GGAAACAGACGCTGGCTGGTGTACTGGCAGGCCATTCTGTTTAATATTTACCAGTAGACGGTTTTAAATGTGTCGGTATTTGAATTACAGGATATAATGCCGACAAATGAAAATACAGACATAATCAAATAAGTTCTGGAGGTTACAATGACAGAGTTCTTCCCGGAAGTCAAAAAGGTCAAATACGAAGGCCCGAAATCGAAAAATCCGCTGGCCTTTAAACACTACAATCCCAAAGAAAAGGTGCTTGGCAAGACCATGGCCGATCACCTGCGGTTTGCGGTGTGCTACTGGCATTCCTTCAAGGGGCTGGGGGCGGACCAGTTCGGCGCCAACACCATCCTTCGCGGTTACAATGTCGCTTCAGACCCGATGCAGAAGGCCGAGCAGACGATGCAGGCGGCGTTTGAATTTTTCGGCAAGCTGGGAGTGAATTACTGGTGCTTCCATGACCGTGATATCGCACCGGAAGCGGATAATCTTGCCGAAACCAACAAACGGCTTGACCAGATTGTTAAATTGGCAAAGAAGCTGCAAAAAGACACTGGAATCAAGTGCCTTTGGGGCACGACGAATGCGTTTTCGCATCCCCGTTTTATGGCCGGGGCGGGAACCAATCCCAATCCGCATGTGTTTGCCTATGCGGCCAGCCAGATTAAGAAGGCGATGGAAATCACCAGGGAACTCGGCGGTGAAGGGTATGTGTTCTGGGGTGGGCGTGAAGGGTATGATACGCTGCTGAATACGGATATGGGTCGGGAACTGGACCACATGGCTCTGCTGCTGCAACTGGCTGTGGACCACAAGAAGAAAATCGGGTTTAAAGGTCAATTATATATTGAACCCAAGCCGAAAGAGCCGACCAAGCATCAGTACGATTTTGATGCTGGCAACTGCCTGGCGTTTTTGCAGAAATACGATCTGCTGCCATATTTCAAGATGAATATCGAGGCTAACCACGCGACGCTGGCTGGTCATACATTTCATCATGAGCTGGCGTTTTCGGCGGCTAATGGGATTCTCGGTTCGGTGGATGCCAACCGCGGCGACCTGCTGCTGGGCTGGGATACCGACCAATTCCCGACAGATGTCTATGATGCGGCATTGGCGATGTATATTATCCTCAAGGCCGGCGGCTTTACGACAGGCGGGCTGAACTTTGATGCCCATGTGCGTCGTCAGTCCATCGACAATGTGGACCTGTTTTATTCTCATATTGGGGCGATGGATGCGTTTGCTCGCGGGCTGAAGATTGCGGCCAAGATGCTCAAAGATAAAGTTCTGGATAAGGCTATCCAGAAACGTTATGCAGGCTGGGATACTCCGTTTGGTAAACAGATTGAATCCGGGAAAATGGATTTCGTCAAGCTGGAGAAGTATATTCTGGAAAAAGGCGAGCCGAAATTGCAGTCCGGCCGGCAGGAACTGCTGGAAAATATACTGAACGAGTATATCTGATTCCGATAGAAACTTATACGTGACGACTGAGCAGCCCCGTTCTTTTATTTATGAAAGAACGGGGTTGTTTTTTTCTTAAATTGCTGGAAAATACCCTTCAGCAACAAATTGAATTATACCCAACGGGTATGATT
>DLFY01000008.1:0-7083 GCA_002482415.1 Phycisphaerales bacterium UBA7708 | reverse complement strand
CGAACCGGAAAATTTCAAGTAAGCTCAGTATAAAATTCGGCCCAAGAGGAGTTTGTCTTATGAAACAAACTGACAATCCCAGTGTATGGAAACCGTTTCACTGTATCCTTTCGGCTTTGTGGATTTGCCTACTGGCTGCAAGTTTGTTCGGCAGCGAGAACCAGACAGAACAATGGGGAGTGTTTGAGGCCGCGTTTGATGGGCCATCGGCGGGCAATCCTTTTGTTGAAGTTACCCTTACGGCCATCTTTTCGCAGAATAACAACCGCATAAAAGTGAATGGTTTTTATGACGGCGAAGGTGTCTATCGCGTCCGTTTCAGCCCGCCGACCCAAGGCCTGTGGACGTATGAGACACAAAGCACTCATCCCCAGCTTGCGGGCAAGCGTGGTTCATTGACGGCCGCTGCGCCTTCGAAAAGCAATCATGGGCCGGTCGGTGTCGCCAATACATTTCACTTTGCATACACCGACGGGACGCCTTATTTCCAAATCGGAACCACCTGTTATGCCTGGGTGCATCAGGAAGAGGCACTTGAGGAACAGACATTAAAAACACTGGCAGATGCTCCTTTCAATAAAATCCGCTTCTGCGTGTTTCCCAAATGGTATTCCTATAATCACAACGAACCGCCGCTGTATCCGTTTGAAGGCACACCGCCTGCAGCATGGGATTTTACGCGTTTTAACCCGGCGTTTTTCCGGCATTTAGAGAAACGAATTCAGCAGCTTGGTCAGATGGGAATCGAGGCGGATTTGATTCTGTTTCACCCCTATGACAAGGGACACTGGGGCTTTGACCGGATGATGTCTGAGGCGGATGATCGTTATCTTCGCTATGTTGTCGCACGATTTGCGGCCTTTCGCAATGTCTGGTGGTCGCTGGCCAATGAGTACGATTTTATGAAAGAAAAAACACCGGCAGACTGGGACCGATTCTTTCAGATTGTTGTCTCCAGCGATCCATACGGACGTCTGCGATCCATCCATAATGGTTCGCTGCTGTACAACCACACACAGCCCTGGGTGACCCATGTCAGCATTCAGAACGGATCGGCGGTAACTGATTTCGGCCGGGCGATTCTGTATCGGGATGTCTATTACAAACCCATTGTGTTCGATGAAATCAAATATGAAGGCAATCTGCCGCAGCGATGGGGCAATATCTCGGCCGAGGAACTGGTATTGCGATTCTGGGAAAGTACCATCGCCGGGACGTATGCAGGGCATGGCGAAACATATCTGGACCCCAATGATGTCATCTGGTGGGCCAAAGGCGGCGTCCTGCACGGCCAAAGCCCTGCACGTCTTGGGTTTTTACGAAAAATCTTGGGCGACGGACCGGCCGGAGGGTTGGAACCAATTGATAAATGGCAGGATTATCCGTTTGCGGGAAAACGGGGAGAATACTATCTTGGCTATTTCGGACGCCAGACCCTGTCCGCCTGGCCGTTTGAACTGTATAAGGCGGAGCTTGCCGACGGCATGAAATTTACCGTGGATATCATTGACACATGGAACATGACGATTACGCCGGCTGAGGGTGTATTTGAAATCAGGAAACGGGACGATTACCTGTTTGCGGATAAAAACGGACGCAGCGTATCCCTACCCGGCAAACCTTACATGGCACTCCGCATTCGGCGAGTTAAATAAAACTAAAGGGCCGGCGGACGACGGAGGACCTGGTATGTCCCCACGGTTGCGCCTTCATCGGTTGTCATCACGGCATCAAGTTTGTCCCGGGTGACATCCACTCGGATGACGGTGGCCTCTTTGTCCGCGGGTTTGCCGCCGATCATCACGGGGTACTCCGAGACGCCCGGTTTGGGCTGAATGACCTCATATTTATGGGTGTGGCCGCAAATCATCAGGTCGATTTTAGCCTCATTAAACAAGGGTCTCCACAGTTCATAGAGGTGGTCGGAGCCATGCCATTGTTGCGATGCAACAGGAGGCATGTGAACGACTACGATTTTGAACAGGGCTTTTTGGAAGGCCTCGGACTGGATTTGCTTTTGCAGCCAGTGTTTCTGCTGTATGCGATAGCGGTCAAAGTCCACTAATCCGCTGTAAGCCGGATTATCATCGGTTTTGTCTTCGCCGCCATCCATAATGATAAATCGCACCGGCCCGTGGTCAAAGGCGAAATAAAATCGTCCGTTGGGCAGCACCAGATAGTCCGGCAGCATTCGGGCATATTTGCCGCGGGTTTCGTGATTGCCCCGCACGTAAATCATCGGCGTCGTTTTGGCAAACAGATCCGCACAGGGCTTAAGGACATAATCGATGATTTGGGATGTGTTATTGATATCGCTGATGATATCTCCGTTGAGGAAGACCAGGTCGTACGGCCTGGAAGCGGACTGTTCGGCCAGTTTTTTGAACAGATCGTTACGCTGGTGGATATCGTTTAAAACAATAAACGAAAAGTCCGGTTTGTTTTTTGATAAAGTATTGAAATGACAGACATCGCCGGTCAGGGTCTGCCCATAGGTCACTTTATACGCTTCAAACTTGAGTATCTCCTTTGAACATATCCGATAATAACAGGTGCTTGCAGGAAAAAGTCCTTCAATCGTAATGCGGTGAATGGTCTGGTCGGCATCGATCAATCCATGGCTGCCGGCGAAGGCCTTCCGATCCAGCGCCTGTTCAGAGGAGCCGTATTCCACCCAGCTTGTGCAGTTGACATCGGTCACCCAAACAATGGACATAGATGTTTCAGTTGGATTCTGCAGACAGGGTCCGGCGACAATCTCAAGGGCGCAGGCAGGTGAAGAAAACAACACTCCAAGAAAGAGCAATCCGCAGCAGACGAGGTGATTCAGTGATTGATTTGGCATCGAGACTCCATTTTCATCATAGTCACCAGGACGATACTGTGACGGGCGAGGCGATAGAGCCTCGAACCACCAGTATTTCTCCGAGCGTAATCCTGTTATTGACTCAGTGCAGCCTTAAATTCGTCGAGGCGAGTCTTAAGCTCCTCCTGCATTTGCTTGTTGTTTGCTGCCAGTTCCACCGCTTTGGTCTGGGCGGCAATCGCTTCTGCAACCTTGCCGTTTTTAAAGAGCGCCAATGCATAGGTATCCAACAAACTGGCTTCTTTGCCTTCGGTCAGATTATTGGCTTTTTCGGCCAGTTTCAGCGCAGTCGGATAATCCCGGTTGGCTTCGTCAAGCTCTGTCAGCATAAACCATGCGATCTGGTTGAGAATGTCCGCAGGAGCCATCTCGATGAGTTTTTCGGCGACGGGACGGGTCTGTTCAACCGGTTTGTCGTCTCTGAGGCCGGTTATGTATTCCATAATCAACGCCTGGGCCTGGCGCTGCTGGGCTTCGCGTTCGGCTTTGACCTTGGCATAGGCGGCCACATCAAACGTCCCGGCAGCGACCTGTGTGAGTACCTCGTCCATATCGGCCAACGGGTGCCCATACCAGACGACGTTGCCGGCGCCATCCACGATGAATGCGGTTGGAATACCGCGCTGTTCGTAGGCCTTCATATACCCTGTTTCGACGGTGCCGGTGGTATCGACAGCCACGGTGTAATCCATATTGTCGCCCTGCTCAGTGACAAACGTTTTGACCTTTTCAAGATTTTTTGCTTCATTGGAGACGCCAACCACGGTGACCCCCTGGTCCTTGAATTTTTTCTGGACTTCGGTCAGATGCGGGATTGTCGCTTTGCAGGGGCCGCACCAGGTTGCCCAGAACTCCACAACATAAACCTTGCCGGCCTGAAAAGCCACCGGCTCCCCCTTGATCCAGGTTAAGCCGTCTAACTTGACTGCCGGCTGACCCAACTGGGCCTTGCTTTCGACTGCGGCAGGTGCAGCCGCCGGGGCCGGGGCTTTTTCGACGGGTTTCATGGGAACCGCAGGCACGGCCTGAGAGGACGGCGACGAAGATTCAGGCTGTGCAGGCTCTTTCTTGCTGCACCCAATGAGAATAGAAACAAAAGCAGCGAGTGTTAATATCCGCAAAATCCGAACCTTTATATTTCCCATCATATTTATCCTTTTTCTATAAAAATATTATTGGCATGTCTTTAAATCATGCAAAATCTGCACTAACTATGGTGCCTTCTAAACGAAACCCTGCATTTTGGCAAGTTATTTCGTGAAATGATTCCTGCCCCAATACTATGATACGATCCCGGATTTGTCACATTTCCGGGAGTTTGCCGTTGACCTGATCATCACAACTCTGTATAGTGGCTCGTTTATTTGATGAAATTCCAAATCAGACGAAAGGACTTTTATATGACAAAACCTGCAAGGACGAGATTTAACGGTCGCGGGCACCTGTTTACCAGCGAATCGGTAACCATGGGACACCCGGATAAAGTGGCCGATCAGATTTCGGATGCGGTATTGGATGCATTACTGGCCCAGGACCCCAACAGCCGGGTGGCCTGCGAGACACTCGTAACTACCGGTATGGCAATGATATCCGGCGAAGTGACGACCAAGGCCCAAGTCAATATTCCTGATGTTGTAAGACAGACAATCCGGGAAATTGGCTACAATGATCCCGCCGTCGGTTTTGATGCGGACAATTGTGCAGTCCTGGTCACTCTGGGCAGACAAAGCCCGGACATCTCGCAGGGCGTCACCGAAGGTCAGGGGCTGCATAAGGAACAGGGTGCCGGCGATCAGGGCCTGATGTTCGGGTATGCCTGCAAGGAAACCCCCGCCTATATGCCCCTGCCGATTTACCTGGCTCACGAACTGACCGACCGTCTTGCCCGGCTGCGTCAAAGCGGCAAGGCCAAATGGCTCCGTCCGGACGGCAAAAGCCAGGTTACCGTGCAATACGGCGACAACGGCAAGCCCGAACGGATTCACACCGTGGTCATTTCGACCCAGCACACCGAAGACATCAGCTATAACAAGCTCCGCAAGCAGATTATCGAGCAGGTCATTATGCCGGTGCTGCCCAAGAAGCTGGTTGACAAGAAGATGATTATTCACGTCAACCCGACCGGACGTTTTGTCGTCGGCGGCCCTAAAGGGGACTGCGGATTAACCGGGCGCAAGATTATCGTGGATACTTACGGGGGCCGCGGCAGTCACGGCGGCGGTGCCTTCAGCGGCAAGGACCCCAGCAAGGTGGACCGTACGGCCAGCTATATGGCCCGCTATATCGCCAAGAACATCGTTGCCGCCGGCCTGGCCGACGCCTGCGAAGTCCAGCTCAGCTATGCCATCGGCGTGGCCGAGCCGGTCAGCGTCATGGTCGATACCGAAGGCACAGCCAAGATTGATGAATACAAGATTGAGGATATCGTCAAGAGACTGTTCCCCCTGACGCCCAAGAAGATGATTCAGCACCTGAATCTGAAACGGCCCATTTTCAAAGAAACCGCCCGCAACGGGCATTTCGGCCGCAACCAGACAAACTTCACCTGGGAAAAGCTGGATATGGTCCCTGCCTTACAAAAGGCTGCGGGCTTAAAGTAATTGCCCCCTGTCTGACTCTGACAAGGCCCGGCTGATATGCCGGGCCTTTTTTGTTTGCATTTTCGAATCAAAAACGCCCGCCGTCAAAAATCCAGCGAGGTCAGGCCTTCCTGGATGGCGTATTTTGTCAAATCCGCCACATTGTCGATTTGCAGCTTATCCATGATGCGATGCCTGGCGGACTCCACCGCCTTGACGCCAATCTGCATGATGGCCGCGATTTCCTTGGAGGACTTCCCTTCAGCAATCAATTGGAGGATTTCCTTTTGTTTGCCGGACAGCGGGGATTCATCTCTTTGGGGATTATTCAGCAAGGCGAGATAATCTTCGGTAATCAACTGGGCAATTTTGGGGCTGAGATAGACCTGGTTTTTCATCGCCGAGAGCATGGCGTTCTGCAAATCATCAAAGATGCTGGATTTCAGTACATACCCTGAGACTCCCATTTGAACCATTTCCCGAACATACCGTCTGCCGTTATGCATCGACAGGATCACCACTTTGGTTTTCGGGCAGGATTTGCGAATCTGCCGGGTCGCTTCCATTCCGTTCATGTCCGGCAGCGAAATATCCATAATCACCACATCGGGATTTTCCTGCTGCGTCATTTCAACAGCGGTTCGCCCGTTATCGGCCTCTCCGACAACTTCGACCTGTAATTCTCCAAAGGTCTGGAAAAGCGAACGAATACCAAAACGTACAATTTCATGATCATCGACAATCAGTGTTTTAATCATCATTGTTTCTGTCCTGAGTTGAGTTCTATCGGAATGTTGAATGAAACACGGGTTCCCTGTCCGGAGGTACTGGTCACCTCAAAGGAACCGCCCATATACGCGACACGCTGCCGCAGATTCAGCAATCCATACCCGCCGCCTTTGGATTTCATCTGGTCTTTCCCGCTCCATTCCATTCCGACACCATCATCCCTGACCGATACCGCAATGGAACCATTGTTCAGAGCCACTGCGATTTCAATCCGGCAGGCTCTTGCATGCTTGATTACATTGATCACCAATTCCTTCATCGCACGATAGAGAAAGACCTGTATGTCCTCGGGCAGACCATCGGCCTGATCATCATACTGAAAATCCACGGATAGGGAATATTTAGGCTGTACTTCATTGTCCAGCCAGTCATTGAGAGCTTCCCTGAGACCATTGGAAAGGAGTGAGGGACTTGCCATATCGAACGTCAGGCTTTGCACCTGTTCGACGATGGATTCAAGCTGATTGCTGACGGATTGCAGCGACGTGGAAGAAACCAAACGTCCAGCCGACATCTGGTCGATTTTCATCTTGGCCAGAATCAGATCCTGCCCGATATGATCATGCAGTTCCGAGGCAATACGGCGCCGCTGCAATTCTTCGGCTCGAATCAACTGGGTAACCAGGCGACGCAACTGCTCCTGCTGCTGGAGCAGTTGTTTTTGGATTGCTTTATCCCGGGTAATATCTCTGACAATCGCCAGCACCGCCGGGTTGTCATCATAGACAAACGGCAGCATGGCCGACTCGATGTCGATAACAGCGCCATCCGATCGGACCGCCCGGACTTCCTTAAACGGCTGCATTTTACCATATCTGCAGACCGCCTGGTAGCGATCCATGGAGGATT
>DLFY01000169.1 GCA_002482415.1 Phycisphaerales bacterium UBA7708 | reverse complement strand
AAATCCTCAACTATCTCAACGAGTTAAAATCCCGGAACTACCCTTACGACATGGTCAATATTCGGTATAATATCGGGGCGGACAACGGCCCGCCGAATCCGGCCCTGTCCGAGTGTGTGCACCAGTGGAATACCAAATACGCTTACCCCAAACTGATTATCACCGCCAACAGTGAGATGATGGAGGAATTCGAGCGGCGGTATGGAAACCAAATCCCCGTCCGCAAAAAAGACTTCACCCCCTACTGGGAAGACGGCTGTGCGTCCACGTCCGCCGATACGGTGATAAATCGCAGTGCCGCCGAAAAAATCGTGCAGACCCAGACACTCTGGTCCATGCTGAATGCCGGGGCGTTCCCCCACGAGGCATTTGATCAGGCATGGCAGAAAATCATCATGTACGATGAGCACACCTGGGGCGCCCATAACAGCATCAGCGAGCCGGACAGCGCCTTTGCCGTCCAGCAGGCCGAATACAAGAAACAATTCGCCGTGGATGCCGCCGCAATGACCGACCAGTTATTCACACAGAGCATCACCGGGATTCAAAAAGCCAGGACCAATACCATCGATGTATTCAACACCCTGAACTGGCCGAGAACGGAACTGGTCCTTGTCAGTGCGGCCGAGTCTTCAGCCGGCGATGTGGTCAAAGATGACACCGGTTCCATCATCGCTTCACAGCGGCTCAGCACGGGCGAACTGGCCTTTGTCGCCGCCAATGTTCCAGCCCTCGGAGCAAAACGCTACACCATTGCTCCCGGCAAATCCAATGCTTCCGGGAAAGCGGTAGTCTCTGATAACAGTATCAGCAATGGCATCATTAGCGCCCAGTGGAATGCAGAAAATGGGGCAATCACCTCCCTGATCCGTACCGGCATCACCGGCAATCTGGTCGATTCCACAATCGGCGAAGGCATCAATGATTACCTGTATATCCTCGGACGCAAGGCGGCCGAAGGACATCAGCGTATCAGCAAACCCGTTCAAGTCACCGTCATTGATAAAGGCCCTCTGGTTGCGGCGGTCAGAATCACCAGCAGCGCTCCGGGGTGCAAATCCCTGGACCGAGAGATTCGTCTGGTGGATGGCAGCGATCAGCTCTTCATCACCAACACCGTCGATAAGCTCAAAGTCCGCGACCCGGAAAGCGTATCGTTCGGATTCCCGTTCCATGTGCCCGATGGCCTGATGAAAATCAACCTGCAATGGGGCGTCATGCAGCCGGAGGCCGACCAGATCGAAGGCGCCAACAAAGACTTCTTCTGCACCCGCCGCTGGATTGATGTCTCCAACAAGAGTTACGGTGTAACATGGTCAAGTCTCGATGCTCCGATGGTATTGTTCAATCCAATAGCCTTCTCAACCGGAGGATGGGACAAAGAGTCTTATCGAACATCCATCGAGCCGGGACAGGCATTTCATTCCTGGGTGATGAACAATCACTGGGAGACCAATTACAAGGCCGATCAGGAAGGCAAAGTGACCTTCCGCTATGCCCTGAAACCGCACACCGGCGGATATGATTCCGTCAGGGCCGAACAGTTTGGCCGCGCCCTCCATCAGCCGATGTTGGCCGTTTCGGTAAATCCATCCCAGCCGACAATCGTCCCCCTGCTGCAAATCCAGGGCGACGGCATCGTGGTCAGCACCATTGAACCCAGTCGGGACGGCTCCGCCCTGATGGTCAGATTATATAATTCTGATGCAGAGCATACCGTTCCAGTCACTGTAAAATGGCCCGGCGGCGGTTCCGGCTCTTCCATCTGGCTCAGCAGCCCGTTTGAAGATAAAAATTCGCAGGTCAACAAACCAATCTCGATGGTTCCCTTCGAAGTGGTGACTCTGCGATTACAGAAAAATACGACCCAAAATGATAAATCTATCTAATATGACGACTATCCAGGACACTGTATTAAAAGAAAAAACAGAGATGAACCATCGCCATCGGATCAAAACGATTATTTCCGGCCAGTCCGCAGATCGCTGCGGATTCTGGCTGGGAAATCCCCACAAAGACACTTGGCCGCTGCTCCATCGTTACTTCGGCACAACCACCGAAGAACAACTCCGCTGCAAGCTTAGTGATGATATGCGTTGGATTTGTCCGCAATTTTATGAAAACAGCTATCAGGACCCACGAGGTATCGAATTATTCGACGCTGGCCTGGATCGCGAAAAACACGCAAGGCCCCCACTGGCAGATTGCACCGAGGTCGCCCAGGTCAATGATTTCCCCTGGCCAGACCCGAAATACATGAACTTTGACGCCTGCCTGAATGATTTAAAAGAGGCCGGCGATGTGTATCGCATGAGCGGCTTCTGGACATGCTTTTACCACAACATGATGGACCTGTTGGGCATGGAAGAGTACATGGTTAAAATGTACACACATCCCGAGGTGGTTGAAGCGATCACAGACCGCGTATGCCAGTTTTATTATGAAGCCAATGAACGTTTCTTTACGGCCTCAAAAGGGCTGGTGGACGCATTATTCTTCGGCAACGATTTCGGCACACAATTGAGTTTGATTTGCAGCCCGGACCATTTTCGCCGCTTTATCATGCCCTGGTTCAGACAATTTACCCTGCAGGGCCGTCGGCATGGATTGCAGGTCATTCTGCATTCCTGCGGGTCGGTCTTTGAAGTCATCGAAGACCTGATTAAAGCCGGCGTCGATTGCCTGCACCCCCTGCAGGCCAGGGCCGCCAATATGGACGCCCAGACACTGGCCGAACATTTCAAGGGACGCATCACCTTCTTAGGCGGTATCGATACTCAGGACTTACTGACCAATGGAACCCCCCAACAGGTCCGGGAAGAAGTGCGCCGGATCAAGGCATTGCTGGGCCCCAACCTGATTATCAGCCCAAGTCATGAGGCCATTTTACCAAATGTCCCCCCAAAAAATGTGGAAGCAATGGCGATTGAGGCAATCTGTTCTTGAGTCCCACATGCGGGCCGAGGCAAGCCCAAATGGAATCCCTATCGGCTGATTGACGGTAGACGGCGATGGACTCGCCGGGGTCGCGGTTTGGCCGATTTCATCTTTAGATTTTGCTTATGCAGCCTTAGCCACATTCTATTGATATTTGAGTAATTAAAC
>DLFY01000175.1 GCA_002482415.1 Phycisphaerales bacterium UBA7708 | reverse complement strand
CAAAGATCTGGCCAAATAAATGATGCAGCAACAGAATAACAGCAAGGCCGGTTTGAATGGTGCCTTGCGGCCATTCTGAGTTTGTGAACAAAAAGACAGAGTGGCCGCTATTTCGTTGGTGTCACGCAAAACACGTAAACCAGCGGATCAGCTCCGGTATTGACAATATTATGTTCCGTATGCGGTGGAATATACAGCACCTTCCCCTTACCAACCAGGATTCTGTCTTTGCCTCCAAAGACCGCCTGCCCCCGTCCATTGAGAAACACCAGCAGTTCTTCGCGGGCTTCGGTACTGTGACTGCCGCATTCATCCCCCGGCCCGAGAAAGACCCGCCCGGCTTTCATTCCCAACGTTTGCGGGGCCTGCATCAGGCGCTGATATTCCTGCTTATCGTTCAAATCCACATAAAACGGTTTTCTGGTTTCCATGATTGCATTCCTTCACTCATGTTTTCATTACATCAGAAATATTTAATATGCCGGTGGTCGTCGCCGTTTACCAATCTGCCCGCATCGCCGGGATATAGCATCCAGCATTTTATGCACCTGTTCATCAGGTAAATCGCTCAAACTGGTTCGCAGCAGCATTTGTTTCTGCGACGCAGTGAAATATTCGTCACGCATACTGAAAATCAGCCGGGCCAGATTTTCCACACGGCAGGCAGCCATCCGTCGCTGGGGAATTCCAACACTCATTCGATGCAGATCGATGACAGAAAAACCATATCGCCCGTCGCCGTCTTTGTCAACAAACAGATGATACACATACAAATCCGGCAGGCTGATGTTCAGCCGATGGATGCCCTGTATCCACATCGCCAGTTCACCCAGCAGCCGGTTTTGTTCAACGCCGCCAAGGGTTCGCCATGTCTGGCGTATCATATCCATCAAACACTGACCGGCAAGCTGTTCGGTGATGAAAAAGGACTGACGCTCGATACCCGCCAGGGTCCTGTGGCCAAAACAGGCGGGCTGATACGTCGCAATCCCATGCTCCAGCAGATAATTGGCGCTGTTCCATTCAAGCTGCCCCTGACTGCACAGACCGCCCCAGTTCCGCACCGCAAACAGCATGTCCTTAACATGGGGATTGAAAAACCGCTTCATAAACAGTGTTTTGGTTCCGCCGGCCCGCTCGAATGTCCGCATCACCACGCTGCGTTTGGTATTCTTGTTAATCTGAGTCCCTTCAAATCGCTGAAAAAAATCATCAAAGGTCCGCAGCCCCGCCTCCTCAAAAAAAGGCTGCCATGAGTTTGCATAGTTAATCCGTTCCATAGACGGCTTTTTATCTCCAAAACAATCCGTTTAATTCTATATATACTGATCCTGCTTAAAATATCACGGTTCGTCGCGGCTAAAGAGCTTTCAGCCGCCAGCTTCCAGCACTATCTTTATCACCGCGGCTGCGTAGGGCAGCGTGACCCCGTGAACACACGCGGCATAAAAGCGGCCCGTGGCCGTCGCGGAATAATCATACCCGTTGGGTATAAACCAGACATCACTATACGTTTATTCAATGCAAAAAGAAACGTTTTTTTATGATTTCTTCGGCATCTCTGCACCCTGTGAAACTTTCGATTGACACCTGCCCCGCTGCCTTGTAAGGTTATGGCACCTCTTTAGTTAAGGATAATGGCAATGCTCTATCAGGACTTACAAGATAAAAAAGTACTCGTTACCGGCTCCAGCAGCGGCATCGGGGCGGCGACCGCAGAACTGTTCGCCCAGCAGGGTGCCCGGGTTGGCGTCCACTATAATCAGACCGAAGACGGCGCCCGCCAGACCCTGGCTAAAGTTAAGGCCCTGTCCGATGGCTGGCTCCTCAAAGCAGACCTGCGAAATCCCCAACAGGCCGCCGACATGGTCAGCCGCTTCGCCGATCAGGCCAGCGGCATCGACATTCTGGTCAACAACGCCGGGACCATGCTCGAGCGGGTCAATATTGCCGATTCGTCTGTGGAATTTTTCGACAATGTCTTTGACACCAACACCAAAAGCGTTTTCCTCGTCACCCGGGCCGCATTGCCCTGTCTGAAACAATCACACGGCAATATCGTCAATATCGGCTCCATCGCCGGGCACAACGGCGGAGGCGGCGGTTCCGGCATCTACGCAGCCGCCAAGGCCGCGGTAGCAACCCTGACCCTGGCCATGGCCAAAGAATTCGCCCCCTTCGGCATTCGCGTCAACAGCGTCATGCCCGGCCTCATCGAAACCCGCTTCCACGAGCAATTTTCCACCCCAGAACGCAAAAAGAAAATGGCCGCCGAAACACCCCTCGGACGCAACGGCACCGCCGAAGATGTCGCCAAAGCCATCCTCTTTCTGGCAAGCAATGAAGCCGCTGCTTTTATCACCGGCGAATACATCGCCGTCAACGGCGGCATTCTCATGCGGCCGTAATTTCTCCCAAAATAATATTTCAGACATTATCTTGACACTTTATCACCAATAAGATATTATCCTGAAGGAATCCAGGAAATCAGTATTCACAATGATGGAGGTGTTTATGCTGAAATGGCTCAAGCAGTTAGACCAGATTTTACGCGGCGAGGCGACAAAACCTGCTTTATTGAAGGACAGCCAGTTCGATATTCCTATCGCAGGCCTGTGTGTGTGTCTGATTATATTCAGCGCCTTTTTTGGAGCCTGCATGGGCTCTTTCAACCTGCTCCACCCTCTGGAAAAAGACGCCGTCCTGACACTCAAAGACGCATGGATGCAAACCCTGGCCAGTGCGGTGAAAATGCCCCTGCTGTTTATGCTGACGCTGCTGATTACCCTTCCGTCGTTATATGTCTTCAATGCTCTCAATGGCTCCCGGCTGTCGCTGATGTCGGTGCTTCGTCTTTTAGTCGCTACGCTGGGTGTCCTGATTGCAGTCCTGGCTTCACTGGGACCGATTGTCATCTTCTTTTCCCTGTGTACCACAAGCTATTCCTTTATGCAGTTGCTGAATGTCGCCGTCTGTACGGTGGGCGGCAGTCTGGGCCTGGCCTTTCTGCTGCGAACCCTCAATCGGTTAATCCTGGCCCAGCCGCAGGATACCCCCATTATTTCCGCTCCCAGGGTACCGGAAATAACCATTTCGGTGCCCCCATCCCCTGACGGTAAAATCCCCATCAAGCCGCTTATTGGGCCGCTGGAACATATTGCCCCGACCGATCGCAAAGCCAAAAGCATCTTTCGTGTCTGGACAATCGTATTTGCCCTTGTCGGAGCCCAGATGAGCTGGGTTCTGAGACCATTCATTGGAAGTCCTCATCTGCCGTTTGAATGGCTGCGTCACCGGGAAGGCAATTTCTTCATGGCTGTACTCCAGGCCCTTCAGAGTATGTTTTCATAAATCAGCGGGAGTCGCAAACATGCTCCTGAAACGGGCCGATCAGATTTTGCGAGGATATGCAGGCGATCCGGACGGCCGCGCATCCAGAGGGCAGTTTGCAGGAATTCTGGCCGTCTTATTTTTCTTCGGCTGCCTCTATGGGGCGGTCATGGGTTTATATTCGCTCATCTATGGTCATCGCTTTCTGCAGATTGCCTATTCAGCCATCAAAGCCCCCCTGCTGCTGCTGGCTTCGTTCGGGCTGAGTCTGCCGTTTTTCTTCGTGCTCAATACTCTGCTGGGATTGCGTGATGATTTTGTCCGCGCCCTGCGTGCCCTGCTTGCAACCCAGGCCGGTTTAACCATCATCCTGTCCTCCCTGAGTCCCCTGACGCTGTTCTGGTATATCTCATTTGATAACTACAACGCTGCCATCCTGTTCAATGCCGTGATTTTCGGCGGCTCCAGCATTCTGGCACAAACCCTCCTCCTGAATGTATCGCGTCCCCTGATACAGAAAAATCCCCGCCACCGCATCACCCTGCTGGCCTGGCTGATTATTTACGCCTTTGTCGGCATCCAGATGGGATGGATATTGCGTCCCTTCATCGGTGATCTCAACAGCCCCACCCAGTTTCTGCGAAACGACGCCTGGGGTAATGCCTATATCAAACTGATCCAGATTATCTCGGGACTTTTTTGAGCGTAAATTCACCTGCCTTGTTGTAATTGATCCGCGTCTCTGATATGATGGGAACGTTGAATAACCAATTGATTCGTCCGTATTCAGGATGCAGCTATGTCAAAAAGAATGAAGGTCCGTGTATCGGCCGCCATAACAGTGATTTCATTGTGTCTCATAGCCTCCACGTGTTGTGGTGCCGATTCAGGCAGTACTCCGCAGAAACCGTCCAGCCCGGTCATCATCACCATTCATCCGACGAACACATTTCAGGAAATCGAAGGGTTCGGTGCCTCACTGACGGACTCATCCGCATGGCTGCTTTATAAATTCCTCAATGCAGACGAACGCAAGACCGTCCTGACCGACCTGTTTGACCCGGTTCAAGGCATCGGGTTAAGTTACCTGCGTCAGCCCATGGGGGCTTCGGATTTCCGCCTTAAGGAATACAGCTATAACGACCTTCCCGCGGGGGTAGCCGCCGACTACGACCTGAAGCACTTTTCCATCGCCTATGATGAAGAGTATATCATCCCCACGCTCAAGGAAATCCAAGCCATCAATCCCAATATCCGCATCATGGCCAGCCCCTGGAGCCCGCCGACATGGATGAAAACCACCGGCCTGATTGGCTCAGGGCACCTGAAAGACGATGTGTACACCACCTACGCCAACTACTTTGTGAAATTCATTCAGGCCTATACCGCTCATGGAATCCCAATTGATGCAGTCACGCCGCAGAATGAACCTTATTACGAACCCAAATCCTATGCGGGCTGCCGGATGGAACCGGCCGAACAGGCCCGACTGGTTAAAGAAATGGGCCTGGCTTTCGCTAAAAACAATATTGCCGCCAAAATCCTCATCTGGGATCACAACTGGGACCATCCGGAGTATCCCATCGCGGTGCTGTCCGACCCGAACGTCCGGCCATACATCGCCGGCACGGCATTCCACCATTATGCCGGTAAAGTCTCCGCCCAATCGACCGTGCATGATGCCTTTCCCGACAAAGCCCTCTACTTTACCGAAGGCTCCGACGGCACATGGAACGACCGCGGCTTCGAGGCCGACCTGGTCCGAAACGGCGTGTTTATGGTCGATACCCTGCGGCACTGGGCCAAAACCATCATCAAATGGAACCTCGTACTCGATGAAAAGAACGGCCCGAAGATCCCCGGCGGCTGCGATACCTGCTATGGTGTCATCACCATCAATCAATCCACCCGGCAGGTCTCGCCTCGTCCGCATTATTACGCCCTCGGCCACGCCAGCAAATTCCTGCGTCCCGGTGCCGTTCGAATCGACTCCAGCGACAGCGACATTCGCACCGTCGCATTTAAAAACACCGACGGCTCGATTGTTCTTTACGCCGTCAATCCCGGTAAACAG
>DLFY01000145.1 GCA_002482415.1 Phycisphaerales bacterium UBA7708 | reverse complement strand
CGTGGCTGGGTTCGGCCATCGCTCTGGGGGTATCCCGATGAGCCGGTTCAGGGTACGAAATCAGCATTCCCTCGAAGTTGCGGATCACGGTGTGTGTCGGGCTGGTCGAGACAATGTAATTGGGCAGGACCGGAATCTTGCCGCCGCCGTGCGGTGCATCGACCACAAACAGCGGAATCGCCAGACCGGAAACGCGGCCGCGGAGATATTCCATAATCTCGATACCCTTGCTGACGGGCGTGCGGAAATGCTCCACACCCCGGACCAGGTCGCACTGGTACAGGTAATACGGGCGAACCCGCATCCGGACCAGCATCCGGCAAAGCTGCTCATAAACCCGTGGATTATCGTTGACATTCCGCAGCAGAACGGACTGGTTACCCAGCGGGATGCCCGCATCGGCCAGCTTGCGGCAGGCCTCCGTGGATTCCGGCGTAATCTCGTTGGGGTGGTTAAAATGCGTATTAATCCACAGCGGGTGATATTTCTTGAGGATGTTGACCAGGCTGTCGGTAATCCGCATCGGCAATACCACCGGCATCCGGGTGCCGATACGAATAATCTGCACCGAAGGCACTTTGCGGATGGCCGATAAAATCATATCGATGGATTCATCGCTCATGGTCAGCGGGTCACCGCCGGAGACGATCACGTCGGAGATTTCCGGGTGAGCCGTCAGATACGCAGTGACTTGCTCCAGGCGACGGGCGGAGATGCTGGTCTCACGTGTGCCGGCAACGCGCTTGCGCGTGCAGTGGCGGCAGTACATCGAACAGGTGGTCGTGGCAATCAGCAGCGCACGGTCCGGATACCGATGCACCAGTCCGGGGACGGGCATATCATCGTGTTCTTCCAGCGGATCGCTGGACAAAAACGGAGGATCGTACAGATCATCAAGCTGAGGCACGCACATCTGAAAGACCGGGTCGGCCAAATCGACCTTGCGAATCAGCGACGCATAGTACGGCGTGATGGCCATGGGGTATTTGCCGATAACCGGCTCAATCGACTGGCAGTAAGCCTTGTCCGGAAAATAGCCGAACAATTGCTCCACGGACCGAATTCGATGACTCATCTGCCATCGCCAGTCATTCCAGCGGCTGTGGGTTTGAATTGAAGGTTTGGGGGCGGCTGTCGCAACCGTGGCGACAGCGGTAGTAGAGGGCGGCTCGTCGTCGCCGACAAGCGCCTGTCGAGAGGGAGGCTTGTCTGAAACTTCCGTCGCTTCCACATGAAGTGGTTGACTCATTGTCAGTTATCCTTAAACCATTGTATCATTGTGGTTCCTGTTTATTTTCCTTGGCCAGAAACCTTGCCATACTTTCCACAAAGGCNNTTCGTAAAGGCCTGATGCTGTCCTGCATTTCTTCGCGGGTCATTCCGATTATCCCAAACGAGAAAAATCCGAATACAAATCCCGCGATGGCACAACTGAGCCGTCGCATCTTAAACGATTCCACGCCCGCCGGCACAAACAGCCGGACCTGCTTTTCGAGCGTTTCGAGATACCGCAGATACGGGGCTTCAATCGCCCCATCAGTATCCCGGCCCAGCTTGATGAGCATGCGACCCTGAAACAACAGGATATACTGCTCCATGTGCTGGCTGAAAAACTCTACATGTTCGTCAAAGAGCCGTTCCAACAGCCCTTCCAGGCTTTGGGACATTCCCGTATCATCGGCAATTCGAGCATTCAACTTTTCCAGTGCCTCTTCAATTAATGCCTGTAAAAGCTGATGCTTATCAGCAAAATGCCGGTAAAACGTACCTTTGCCGACATCGGCCTTATCCGTAATCTTTTCAATCGAGGCCGCATCAACACCGACTTCGGTAAAGACCACCAAGGCCGCATCGAGCAATTTTGTACGTGTTTTACTGGCTCTGCGCTGTGCCCGCCCCATCGGCCAAAGCGTATTTTTATCCGTACCGTTCATAAGTGACTATATAGTCGCTATCGACCAATATGTCAAGTATGAACACTTGTTCTTAAAAAAATATAAAAATTTTTTAAAATCAATATCTGGAGTCCTTATATCTCAATACAAGCTGATTATCAATACTGATAAACAGGATTTTTAATGAACTGGTAAAAGAAATGAGATTACGGCTTATAGTAAGGCCCTGCCAGATCGTAAGGTGTATATCCCCCAAATTCAAAAGATATGGACGCATCAAGGTTCATTCGAACTGCGGCATAATTGACGGGATAAGTATTAAAATTATTCCTGTAGCGGTCCCAATATTGATAGGAACACGCCCATGGACGATAATATGGCCAGTTATCATCATAACAATAATAACGCCAGGGGCGAATTTCGGTCTCAAAAGTGACTTTTTCGTTTCCAACCTGAGGTTTTGGAGGTTCCTTGCCTTGATAGAGCCAATTCATCGCCAGTGTCCCGGGAATCGGCAATTGGCTTTGTTTTGCAAATTCAGGTTGAGCCTGCTTTACGTTTAATAATAGATCATTAGGGTCTTCTATTGCTGCAAGCGCATTGGGATCTGCTTTCGGCACCGCTATTGCCACGCGAACCTCATTCGGTTCGGACTGGGCATGTGCGGAAATATCCGCCAACCCGGCCGAGAAAACCATGCATCCTAACCAATATATGATATTACAGCTCATATTCATTCTCTTAATAACGACGTATTATACTGCGTTTTGTTCCAAAATCAGTATAGAAAACATTTAAATAAACAGCACTGCTATATCGATAACTTATACAGACAGGATGTGCTCTGTACAAGGCGAAATACGATAGAATGGATACACCAAAAAAATCTTTAAAATCTCAATTGCAGACATTAAGACTCTTTTACTCCATAGTTCGGTGGAGTGTAATCGTCGTCAGCCTGATATTTCTGCTGGCCTGTCTTATGGCAGGACTGCCTTGGCGGGTGTCGTTAATTTTTACATTCATCCCGGCGGCGGGTATCTTTATGCCTCGGGATTTGCAGAAATGGGTATGGATTTTACTATCCATGGTCATCCTCGGACTGTATATCTGGATTCGCAGTCCCGAAGTCAACTCAAGCCAATGGACTCCTTATGTTTACTCCGCGGAGTCTCTGGGAATTGAACGGACTGTACACATAGACCCCAACAACGCCGCCGCGGATTATAACGCCCTGTTTGATCGGTACCATGAAGATATATTTACCATTCCCGTCA
>DLFY01000201.1 GCA_002482415.1 Phycisphaerales bacterium UBA7708 | reverse complement strand
ATAATCGTGATATTCCAGACCATCTTTTTTGCGATGAGAGATGTGCTGCTGATAAAAGCCAATCGCATCATCGTAATCACCCGCCCAGGCGAGGGCCTCAATGGCACGAGTCGCTGAAAATCCGGGCTCGCTATCTTCTGACGGCGGATTCAAGTCCTCCGTATCGACGGGTTTATACTGGAGCAGCTTAGCCTTTATGATTTCGGCAGCATTAGGGTCGCCCAGCTTGCAACGGAAGTAGAGTGCAGGAAATGCATCCGGCCGCTTGAAATGGACAAGGAAATGCGGCATGGCCTCCCGGCCGCATTGCTCCATCGCTGCTCCCAACTCATAATCATCCTGCATCAAGGCATGTCGCTGATAACTTTCCATGCCGAAATTGTCCAACATCATTCCAGAATCGTCCAACATCATTCCAGGCGAAGACAGGTCGGGATACAATGTTTGATAGCTCACGCGATTGAGTGACTTGATTTTATTCAGGATCGCAGGCAAGTCCTCGGGCATCACACACGGCAGCCATTGCCGGGCCTGAATCCAGGTCAAATCCAGCCTGTCAAAACGAGACAGCATCTGTGAATAAAGCGATTCATCGAGCTTGTATTCAGACGGCTGCATCGCGTTTCGGTAATACCCCATGGATCTGGCTTTTGAATTGATTGCTGCCTGACTTACCGGCGGCGCACAAAGGGTGAAAACCACCAGATACAACAAAGTCCATCCGATCATCATCTGCAGGCATCGTCCCCGATATGCCAAAGCATGAGGCTGGTTCGACCAAAGCATCCGCATTCCCCGGCAGTCCGGCGCATCGGACTCTTTTGAACGGGACAGGACCCGTGCTGACAGGACGGCAAACATGAACATCGGCACCAGATACGCAATACCCCATCGTGACAGTTCCAGTGCCAGACAGCCCCA
The DNA here is from genome assembly GCA_002482415.1 of Phycisphaerales bacterium UBA7708. Lineage (GTDB taxonomy): Bacteria > Planctomycetota > Phycisphaerae > Sedimentisphaerales > Anaerohalosphaeraceae > Anaeroglomus. Next base: position 4,672 of record DLFY01000201.1, on the reverse strand, counting down.
GAAGCCGGACAGCAGCAGGCACACGACCAGCCGTCGTCTGAGCCATCCGCCCAGCCACATCACGAGCAAACACGCCCCGCAGAAGATTTCGATGCTGCGATACGACGACCATGCCTTGTCCAGCCGAATGACTTCATACGGAGGTTTTAATATCCGCTCCAGTCCGTAGGACTGTTGATTCATCTGATCGATTTGCCGAAAGGCCCAATACTGGGTTATCAGCAGAAAAACCGTCCCGCTGATTACAAGGATGATCCACGGCGAAAGGCCGGTTCGGGTGAAGTCCGCTTTTCGCCAGAGTACAAGACTTGAAAAACAAATCAGTCCCGCCAGACTGGCCAGCAGCATCTGTCCAGAATGGAGCGCCGGCGGGAATACGAATTCCGTCCGGCGGGCTATTTTCCGGGGGATACTCTCTCGGGCATCTCTCTGGTTTTTCGAATACCGGAAGGTCCAGTCCTTCCATGCCAGCAGTTCCAGTCGAAGCTGTCGGGAACGTTCGGAAGCAAGCGAAAGCCGCTGCAATTCGACAATCTGGGTGGGGCAGCGATCCGGTTCCTGAGAGTTGAACTCGGGGCACAGAAAACGTCCTGGCGATGCAATATCCATGGACAGGCCGGCACTTTTTACGGCACATTGCTCCAGCCGGTCATGGATGGCCTGAGCCTCTTCAACACGCCCATTGATGATCAAGTAACGGGAATAACTGCGAATTGAATCGGATATGCGGATTAACGACCAGCCGGGGAACGACCTTGGTGCATGGATCATAAGCTCCCGGCTTTGAGCGATTTGTTCCTGCTCAAAAAGCGCCTGGACCCGGGGATAATACAGCTCATACGGCAGGGTGATATGCGGGCAATCCAGCCCTGTTTCCAGTTCGGCCAGGGCCTTGTCAACGCCTGCAAAGCCTTCCTTGCGGACCATGGCGTCCGCTTTCAGAAAGTGATAGAAGCCGTTATGCGGATCCATCGCGAGCAGTTTTTCGATGGACAGGTCGCCCAGAAAATCCTTCAATTCATAAATAAAGAAGGGATTGTCCGGATACTGCAGGGCCAGGCCGGTTAGATACTCCTGCCTCGTATCGTATGAGGGGGGATCAAACCTCCGCAGGACCGCCTCGCCAACCGCCGCGGCCTCGGGGTCCTGGCGGGCGACGGAGGGGCTGAATATGGGCAACTTCAGTCGGGGTTCTGCGTTCTGATAGGTTAAATGACGAAGACTGCTGGTCCACTCCCGCCACAAGAAGCCAATCTGCTGACGTTGGATATAAAGAGAGATGATACATGTCCCGGTTATGAGAACCGCCAGGATTGCCCTTATTCCTATGACCGCCTTTTTCATAGAAGTCTGCCCCCCATTCATTTATTTAATTTTATCTATTTTAGTACTTGAATTGGAATTTTGTCAATAATAAATCAGAAAACGATGTTTTTGCTTTAAAAAAGGGTTTTTGTGCCGTCCTCTACCTTTCCCAAGTTCACTTTTTTCAAGGAAGGTTTGACCTGCCGCGTGCGGAAGGATATACTTTATCGGATGTAGTCATGTGAATCGGCGGCTGTGAAAATGCTGGAAGCTGGCGGCTGAAAGCTCTTCAGTCGCAATGAAATTGGAAATTTAAAGTGGGATTACGATAAAGTATACCCAACGGGTATGATAATCCCGCGAGCAAAAGAAACACGTGGTTGATGCGGCTGTACTTAGCCGCGACGAAACAGAAAATGTCAAGTAAGATCAGTATATAACGCAATGAAACTGCCTGCACGGATGCAAAAGAAGGTTTGGTCGGTTCGGCCGGCCAGCCCGAAAGCCAGAGTTCTGGCTGAAAAGCTCAACATCTCGCCTGTTCTGGGTCAACTGCTGACCAATCGCCAGATTGAGACCGAATCGGCGGCGCGGGCGTTTTTGTCCCCCAAATTGACCGACCTGATCGACCCGGCCCGCATGCCGGGCATCGAGCAGGCCGCTCGCCGCATCCATCAGGCCGTCAGTCAGGGTGAAAAAATCGCCATCTACGGCGACTATGACGTGGACGGCATCACCAGCGTCGCAATCCTCTGGCACCTGCTCAAGATGCTCAATGCCCAGGTGCAATATTATATCCCCCACCGCATCGACGAAGGCTACGGCCTCAACAGCGAGGCGATTACCCAACTGGCCGAGACGGGCGTGCGGCTGCTGATTACCGTCGATTGCGGCATCACGGCGTTTACCGAAATCGAGCTGGCCGGGTCGCTGGGGATGGATGTGATTGTAACCGATCACCACAAGATCGCCGACGGCCTGCCGAAGGCCTGCGCGGTGGTTCACCCCAACCTCGACACTTCCTATGGCAATCAGAATGCCTCGGGGGCGCTGGTGGCGTTCAAGCTGGCGTGGGCGATTTCCAACGAGTTCCGGGCCAATGGGCCGGTCAGTCAGCCGCTGCGGGATTACCTGCTCAGCGCCACGACGCTTGCGGGGATGGGAACCATCGCCGATGTCGTGGACCTGCGGGGGGAGAACCGGATTATCGCGGGGTTTGGATTGCGGGCGCTGGCCGAATCGAAGCTGCACGGCATCAAGGCCCTGATTGAATCGGCCTCGCTAGAGGCGGCCGGGGCGAGCAGCTACGATGTGGCCTTCAAGCTGGCCCCGACGCTCAATGCGGCCGGACGCATGGGCCATGCGCGGCTGGCGGTGGAGCTATTGACCACGGACAACCAGTTGCAGGCCTACCAGATAGCACAATATCTCAAGGACCAGAACCGCCAGCGGCAGAAATGCCAGCGGGATATCTTTCAGCAGGCCAAGCAGCGCATCGTCGCCGACAACCTGCACCACCCCGACCGCAAGACGATTGTGCTGTCCGACGCGGGCTGGCACAGCGGGGTCATCGGCATCGTCGCCTCGCGGATTATCGATGAATTCTACCGGCCCACGGTGATGATTAATATTCAGAACGGCAAGGGGCACGGCTCGGCGCGGTCGATTGCGGGATTCAACCTGTACGAGGGGCTGTGTGCGTGCTCGGAACATCTGATCAGCTTCGGCGGGCACGAGATGGCCGCGGGGCTGCGGATCGAGACGGCACGGATTCCGGATTTTGCCGGGGCGTTTGAGGCGTATGCCCGCGACCGCATGGCCGAGGGGCTGACCGAAAGCACGCTGGCGATTGAGGCGGAGATGCCGTTACGCGATTTTACCGAGCGGGTGATGCGGGAGCTGCAACTGTTGGAGCCGTTCGGGCAGGGCAATCCCCGGCCGGTCTTTGCCGCCTGTGGGGTCAAACGCATCGCCCCGCCGCGGCGCGTAGGGGCCAAGAGCGAACACCTGCAGGTCGCCATCTCCGACGGCACGACGTCGGTCCGCTGCATCGGATTTGATATGGGACATCTGGAAAAGAAGATTCTCGAGGCCGACACCTTCGACGTGGCCTTCGAGCCGCAATACAACACCTACAACGGCAGCACCACGCTGCAGTTGGTTTTGTCAGATATACGGTTTGAGTAACTCCCCTTATTTGCTCTTACAGCTCAATAGATGCGTTTTCTTTTTCTTCTTCGTGATTTTGTGTAAGCGGCTGCGGTTTATCACTTGCCATTTCAGTCATCAATTCAATCAATCGATTCACTTTTGTATCATCTTCAGTTTTCTTGATCGGAAAGTCTTTTGAAAAATTACCATCTTCAGTTTCTATTTCGATTATAATATATCCAGAAAAATCGTTACCATTTTCAGTGTTTATATCAATATTTTTACGAATAGATACCAAATCAAGCTGGGAACATTCTTTCCAAAAGTTGTCAAATTCTTTTTGATTCAAAGTTCTTTTAAATTTCACACCTTCTTTAGTTATGCCACCACAAAATATAGAATCAGCATTTTGTAGAAGATTAAGCCATAGCATTTCCTTTTTATACTCAAAGTTGGAATGATAAGGCCGCTTTGAGTAATCAATATTTTTGATTGAATACTGCGGCAGCATCATGTCGGAAGGAGCCATCTCCATAATCTTATCAATAAGGTCTTTGAATTGCTCTTCTTTAATANNATATAACCGTATTCCAAACCTATTTTTTTGGACAGCATCCTGTCTTTATATTTTATATCAACATTAAATGTTCCCCGAAAATCGCCCGTCTTGCACATAACGCCATAGGATCTATCTAAAGTATCAAGATTGATATCACAACAGGCTTTCCATAAATCCTGATAAATCTTAAAATCCACATCGCATTTTTCATATGTTGTACCAACGAAAGCAACTTTGTATTTAACATCTCTTCCTTTCTGCTCAACAATGATCTGATAAGGTTGTGCACAGCGACAGCCAAAAATCCCAGCGATTTCAAAACGGGATTCTAACGGCAGGTCTTCCGTGTTGTTTGTTTCATCAGGATCATTCATCACCAGCAGTGATTTCTCTTGCGTGGTCTTTTCCGCTGACACAATCGACGCATCTTCTTTGCCTCTGNNATTACAGCAGTTACAAGCGTTAGGATAATGATTGATTTTGACATTGTTCCTTCCTTAAGATTAGGAGTAAACCGATTCCTTATTTGTTTTATCGGACAATTCATCGGGGTGGTTAATCAAATGGCAGGAGATTTCAGGAAGATTTTATGTTTTTTGATATCGATGTGTCTTATAAAATCGCTCTTCTATCGTCCCGGTGGGGTTTTAGGGGGGT
>DLFY01000102.1 GCA_002482415.1 Phycisphaerales bacterium UBA7708 | reverse complement strand
CCGCTGCCGGTCGGGCCGGTGACAACAATAATCCCATGCGGAAGCCCCAGCACCCGGCGAAACCGCGTCAGCATCTCCGGGTCCAGACCGAGGGCATCGAGATTATGATTCAGCGAACCTTTGTCCAGAATACGCATGACCACTTTTTCGCCATAGATCGTCGGCAGCACCGAAACACGCACGTCAATATCGGCACGGTCCTTGCCCATGCGGATACGGAACCGGCCGTCCTGGGGCAGCCGTCGTTCGGCAATATCCATTTCCGCCAGGACTTTAATGCGGGCAATCACCGCCTGCTGCATCTTGCGGCTCGGCGGGACCATATCACACAAAATCCCGTCCACCCGCATGCGGATAATCATCGTTTTTTCCTGCGGCTCGATATGAATATCACTGGCGCGGCTCTTGATGGCATGACTGAGCATCAAATCCACAAAACGAATTACCGGCGCATCCTGGGCGTCGACCTCGGACATCCCCTCGGAGGAAAATTCCGCTTCCTCCTGGGCCTTTTTGGACGGGTCGTCGGTCTGCACCTGCAGATCGACAATGTCCTTCATCTGCTGCTGATCGACATCCACCCCGTGATACACAAATTCAATGGCCTGCCGGATTTTGCGCGGCAGCGCAATCAGCGGCTTGACCTGCCGCTTGAGCTTGACCGTCACGGTATCGATGGCAACAATATTCAGCGGGTCGACCATGGCCACACGAACCGTATCATCCTCCTGACTGATGGCAATCAGCTCCAGCCGCTTGGCGATATTTTCCGGAATCTTGCGCGACACATCCGAATCAATAATCGTGTAATCGTCCAGATCAATATATTCAATCGACAGAAACTCACCGACAGCCTTGATCACATCGACTTCAGACATCAGGTTTAACCGAGTCAGCACCTCGCCCAGCCGGCCCGATTCGGCACGCTGACTGTCCAGAGCCTTCTGCAAATCCTCTTCACTGAGCCTGCCCTGCTGGACAAGCCAGGTCCCGAACTGAAGATGCTCACGGGACTCCGTCAGTGAAGCAATCATTTTGGTTTCAAGTGACATCGCTGCGTAATCTGTCCTGTTGTATATTGATTGTTCTTGTAATGTTCCGTTTCGGCGCGNNTTTTGCTCGCGGAATAATCATACTCGTTGGGTATATTATTTATATTCAATCACAAAATCATCCTGGTCCGCAGCCGCCGGCTGGCCGGAGGATTTAGTTTTGCCCAGATGCGGCAGATATTTCTGCAGCGTCTGCTGGAGCTTTTTGCTGTCCACGGGTTTATACAGAAATCCGTCAAAATCCTTGGCAATACGCTGCGAATCGCTGTCGTTCATAACCCCGGCCGACAAAGCGATAATCGGACAGGAAATATTGTTCTGCCGCATGATATCCGCCGCCTGATACCCGTCCATCCGCGGCAGCATCAAATCCATTAAAATCACATCAAACGACCGCGTCGTCGTCGCCGCAACCGCCTCGACACCATCTTCGGCGGTCACCACCGACAGCCCCAGCGTCTCCAGCAGCAGCGTCATCACCGTACGGTTGGATTCCTGGTCTTCCACCAGAAGCACTGTGCCGGCAGATGCCGCTTTGACCGTCGCCTTGGCCGGAACATCATCGGTTTTCGATGCTTCCGGCTCCGCCTCATCCCAGACCACCTCGGACAAATTCAGAGCCTGTTCCGCATCCGGATTAACCCCCGCCGGCAGCAGCAATGAAAACGTCGAGCCGACACCGGGCGTACTGGCTACATCGATACGACCACCCAGCGCCTCCACCAGCCGCCGGGTCGCCAGCAGCGACGCGGTTATCGACAATCCCATATCCATACTTGTTAAAACATCATGATTGGCTTTTTCCGTCTGGACCACTTCATCAAACAGGCTCGCAAGCCGCTCAGGAGCAATTCCGATTCCGGAATCTTCCACATCGAAACGCAGCCCCGCCTGCTCATCAAAACGCTGACGGCTGACATGCACACGAATATATCCTTTGGGTGTATATTTCACCGCATTAGCACAGAGATTCAGCAGACACTTGACCAGCCGCTCCCCGTCCGTGAACATCCTGGCCGGCACATCCGGGTCCGCCGTAATCGAAAATTGCAGACCTTTCTGCCGAGCCGCAACATGAATATGCTGATACAGTTCCTGCAGCCGGCCGGCAAGCAGACAAAATGACTTGGACACGACCAGTTTGCCCGCCTCCAGCTTGGCCAGGTCCAATACATCATTCACCAGCACTGACAACGCCTTGCCCGCCTGATAAATCTCAGCCACATATTCCTTGAGGCTCGGTTCGAGATCCTCCGAATACAGCAGATCGCTGAATCCGATGACCGCGTTAGACAGCGTGCGAATCTGATAGGCCATATTGTCAATCAGACGGCTTTTGGCTTCCAGCGCCGCCTGGGTGACCCGATGTTCCCGCAGAAGCTGCTCACTGCTGGTGTCGGCTTTGGATTTTAATTCATTCTGTTTTTTGAATTCCATACCACATTCCTTGACTTAGCGACAGGCTCTATCCACAATCAACCCCGATTTCTGATTCCGGACAGAATTCCTTACAGCATTTTTTCGTCACGATAAGGCGGGAGAATAACCAAAAGACCGGATTGGTTTGCATTTTCGCCACTTATTCACGGATTTTGCAGGCTCGACAAGGAAAGTATTTCGGTTCCGGTTCCGATTATCGGACGTTTTTGGCATAAAAACCTGCCCGCGCGGAAACACCCCTTGACAGCCCGGTCAAATCCGTCACAATATATCCGTTTTAGTAAACAGGCAAATAACAACTTCGTGAGCTTCAGCTCAGGCTTAGACAGGACCAGCCATGGCAAAATCCGTATCGGTAATTATTTGTGCGGCCGGGGCCAGCGCCCGGTTTGGCGGCGACAAGAAAAACCCCTTTGTGGAGATGGGCGGACGAGCCGCTTTCCTGCGCAGTATTGAGGCGTTTGCCAGCCGGGACGATGTCAAGCAGGTTCTGCTGTGCATCGCGCCGGACGATGATGAACTGGTCCGTCTGAAATGGGGGCCGACCATGGGCTTTTACGGTGTCAAAATCGTCCACGGCGGCAAAGAACGCTTCGAAACCGTCGCCAATGCTCTGGCCAAAGTCAATCCCGATGCCGACCTGATCGCCGTGCATGACTCCGTCCGCTGCTGTGTCACCGAAGAATGGATTACTCAGGTCTTCCAGAAGGCCGCCGAAACCGGTGCCGCCATCCTGGCCTGCCCGGTCAATGGAACCCTCAAACGGGTCCAGAACGCCCTCATCCAGCAGACCGTGGACCGCACCAATCTCTGGGAAGCCCAGACCCCGCAGGTCTTCGCTGCGGACCTGCTCAAAAAAGCCTATGCCAATCTCCCCAATCTGGACGCCTCCAAAATCACCGACGACGCCATGCTGGTCGAAAGCCTCGGCCACCCCGTCTCGATTGTGGAAACCGACTATACCAACCTGAAAATCACCCGTAAAGCCGACGTGCCGATTGCCGAGGCCATCCTCGAATCCCGCCCCAAACCCAAACCGCAGGGTCCCACCGGTCCCTACGTCGAGGCCCAGTGGTAAAACGATTGCCCCCAAAATAAAATTTGCAGGCAAGCGCTAAGCCTGCCTGCAAATCGTACCGCAAAGTCACCAAAACTATGAACAAAGGAATCGTTTGCTTACTGCACGCAATCCGGGACCAGGCCGCAATCCAGCCATTGTCCGGCCAGGATCGCAAAGTCGCCAAGGTTGACAATACAGTCGCCATTGAGGTCATACGCCGCAGCCGGCTTGAGTGAGTTGACACAAACGGAACCGCCCGGATTGTCCGCAACATACATCTGTGCTACAGCCAGATCGGAAAGAGCATAGTTGTACAGTTTCACATCGTCAAGATTNNTCAAGAATACCATTGAGCCATTTTCCCGGCACATTATTGAAATTACTGCCGCCCAGGTTAATCATGGCATCGGCGGCATTACCCAGTGCGAAATTGCCGCTGGCCGTCAGCTTGCCATTGATATAAATCACACCGGTTTTACCATCAAACGTGGCAGCGATATACTGCCACTGGCCTTTTACCAGGGCGCCGTTGGCCGAAAGATATCCGTTGGGACTCTGCAGCAGGATCGTGTTGGAACCCGTCGTTGTAAGCTGCCAGTGGGTTGCATCGTTCAGGTTCGCACTGGAACGCTTGGAGATGAAGACCTGTTCGGTATAGACACTGTCGGGACCATCCCACTTCAGCCAGAAACTGATCGTCAGCATCCCGGATAATTCCGAAGGACTCCAGGTTCCCGCACGAGCCCAGCTCTGGGTGGTGGGGCCTGCTTTCCCATCTTTGCATTCAATATGAATGCCATCGCCAATCTTGCCGGCAGCAAACGTCGGAACGCCGTTCGGTTCGGCGTGATGCCCGTTGCCGCTTTTGTCCAGATACTGGCCGTTGACATAGTCCGCCTGGTCAAAAGTCCAGTTTGCCGTCATGCGGGTAATCGCCAGGCTGGCTGTCAGCGATGCGACTTCGATATTGCTTTCATTATTCACTACACAGTAATAATAACCTTCACTGGCAATCGCGGCATTGGACAGCGACAGCATCTGGCTGGTTCCCACCAGAACATCGT